>CAIWKU010000107.1 GCA_903913355.1 uncultured Bacteroidota bacterium
GTCTGTATTCATCCCCAATATTGCCCAGACCAATTATCAGAAAACGGTTCATATATAGCGTCAAAAGTAGCCAGTTAAATGGTATGTTCAAAGAACGGAGAGCTTTTTACCAATAATTCCGATCAGCTTGTCAATAAAGCTAGCTTTTTTACATTTTCATTCTGTACTATTCATAAAAAAACCCGGTAACAATACCGGGTTTTCCTTTCTTCTTATTGAGAAATTATTTCTTCTTTTCCTCTTTCGCAGCAGCTGGTGTTCCCGCTGTAGCTTCCTCTTGTTTTAACTGACGAGTTAACACAACAGAAGCGATCGGAATACGAGGAGAGTTTAAAATTTCCATACCGGAAACTTTTACATCTTCTACACGGATATTTCCGTTTAGATCAAGATTGGTAATATCTACTGTAATATTTTCAGCGAGATCTTTTGGTAAGGCTTTTACTTTCAGAGATTTGATTTTGATAATCAGTTTACCTCCACCTTTTACACCAACAGAAACACCTGTAAATTTCAATGGAATAGTGGCTACTACTTTTTTGTCGCCTACCAGTTCCAGCAGATCTACGTGTATTAATGAATCTTCTACTTTGTCAAATTGCAAATCTTTCAAAATGCATTTGTAGGTTTTGCCGTCAACAGTAACTTCGGCCAACTGAAATTCACCAGTGTACACTAAAGGCTTGAAAGCCTTTGCAGAAGCATAAAAATTAATCTCCTGAGCACCCCCGTAAATTACACCCGGCACATTGTCCTGAGAGCGAATCTGGCGGGCGGCTTTTTTGCCATGCTCGGTCCTCAGGTGACCTTCGATTGTAATTGTTTTCATTGCTTATTTTTTTGGACGGCGAAGGTAATTAATAATTAATAATTACTGATTAATAATTAACAATTAGGGAGGAGTATTCCTAATATATTTTATAATAAATTAGTAATCAAGTAATTTTATATGTAATTATTAATTATGTGACGACATATCGCCCCTATTTCACCTTGCCTTTTATCCGATTTCAGAAAAGGTTGAATGGACTGGAAATGACTGATTTTATAACTATTTATCTCGTGCCCGCAACTGGGAATGGATGAATAGGCTGGTAATACTTTTATTTTCGTATGCATTCCTGATAGCGATGGCAAAGAGGTCGGCTACGGAGATGGATCGTATTTTGGGTGACTCCTTTTTTAAAGGGATGGTATCGCAAACGATCAGTTCTTCCAGTACACTATTCTCAATATTCTCATACGCTTTGCCACTTAATACCGGGTGTGTAATCAGGGCTCTTACACTTCTGGCGCCTTTTTCTTTTAATAATCCGGCAGCTTTGGCCAGTGTTCCTCCTGTATCGCAGATATCATCTACCAGGATAACATCCCTGTCCGTTACATCTCCAATTACAACCATACTCGCAATTTCATTTGCCCGTTTGCGATGCTTATCACAAATCACCATTTCTGCATTGAAATAACTGGCTATTTCACGAACTCGGTTGGTACTGCCTACATCAGGCGCTGCAAAAGAAAGATTGGGTAGTTTTAACTGCTCTATATAAGGAATAAAAATAGCTGAACTATCAAGGTGATCTACCGGAACATCAAAGAACCCCTGAATCTGGGCTGCGTGCAGGTCCATGGTAATGATCCTGTCTGCACCAGCCGCCTCAAGTAATGTGGCTATCAGTTTGGCCCCGATAGCTACACGAGGTTTATCTTTTCGATCCTGTCTGGCAAATCCATAATAGGGAATTACCGCAATGATTTTATGAGCACTGGCTCGTTTTGCGGCATCAATCATTAATAAAAGCTCCATCAGGTTATCCGTTGGTGCATACGTGCTTTGCACAAGAAAAACATAATCACCACGAATACTTTCCAGGAATATCGGCTGGAACTCCCCATCACTGAATTTCTGGATATTGATTTTGCCAATGGGCGCGCCAAAACGTTGCGCAATTTTCTCAGCCAGTTTCTGCGAACCGGTGCCTGAGAATATCTTAACGGATGGGTTCATAAATAGGGAAGAATGTGCCGCGAAGATAGAGATTAGGTTAAGAAATAGTAATTTGATTTTGTAATAATTTTTACTATGCGAAAGATTTCTATTAAAGATTGGTCTGAAGACGACCAACCCAGAAAAAAATTACTCCGCAAAGGGCCCCCTAGTCTTAGTAATTCGGAATTACTGGCCATCTTAATCAATACCGGAACCCCCAACACATCAGCACTGGATGTGGCCAAAAAGCTTTTACAGTCCGCAAATAATGATCTCCAGAAATTAGCCGGATTAAGCGTTCAGGGTATGGTGAAACAAAAAGTGAAGGGCCTGGGAGAGGCAAAAGCAGTTTTAATAGCCGCTGCGCTGGAATTGGGTGTCCGGAGAAATGCTTCAGACCATATCCGCGACAGGATTACCAAAAGCGATGATATTGCCAATTACCTGAGGGCTACCCTCGAATACAGGAAACAGGAAGTATTTGCGGTTGTTTTCCTGAACAGGGGCAATAAGATTACCCATCTGGAAATAATTAGTGAGGGCGGCATCACCGGAACCGTTGCCGACCCCAGAATCATCCTTAAAAAAGCCCTGGAACATGATGCTACCGCCATTATTCTTTGTCATAACCATCCCAGCGGTAACCTAAAACCCAGTAAAGCAGATGAATTATTAACCCAGAAAATCAAACAGGCTTCTGCCTTACTCGATATTCATGTAATGGACCATATTATTGTTAGCAATGAGGGATATTTCAGCTTTGCAGATGAAGGGTATTTGTAATCATTGAAGTAATCAAATCTATTGAATACAAATCTTATTTATAAGAGTAAATGCCCATTTTCAAGTAAATATTTTTCTCCAGATCTACAAGCTCTATTAATCAGTCTTTCCCAATAAAATATTTTAAGCCTGTGCGGTAGGCCCCCCAAAATTCATCGGGATTTCAATTTGCTCCAGGTCTTTAATTGTTCCATTTGCCGCCTCAAAACGGCCTATATTTTCCTGCAATGCTTTCATAAAACGCTTGGCATGCATGGGAGTGAAAATAATTCTCGACTTCACTTTGCTCTTGGGTGTACCCGGCATTACATTCACAAAATCTATCACAAATTCTGCATTGCTATGCGTAATGATTGCCAGGTTAGCATAACTGCCTTCTGCCACTTCTTCCGTAATTTCTATGTTTAATTGTGCTGGGGGTTGTTGTTCCATGTATATAATTTGAGCAGCAAATGTATGATAACAATTAAAATACAGCCCCTAATTCTAAAACCTACTAAGTATTTCTACATAGTATTTTCCCTGATTTTAGATCTTTCCATCCGTTTTATCCCATTCCTGCCAATCCGTGCGTCTGTGGCCAAAAAATGAATCATATTACCCAAAACACATTAAGCCAATCTCTAATATAGCATCGCCAAAAAAAATCCCTTCCTCACAATCGCATTTCAGATATTTTTGCACAATGATGGTATTAGACGGAAAAATCGCTTCTGCAGCGGTAAAGCAGGAATTACTGGAACAGACCCAAATGATTACACAATCAGGCAATCGGGCACCTCATCTGGTAGCGATCCTGGTTGGAACTAATGGTGCCAGCGAAACTTATGTGGCCAGTAAAGTAAAGAATTGTGAAGAGATTGGGTTTCAATCAACCCTGGTCCGCTTCGAAAATACAGTTGCCGAATCCATTTTGCTCGATTCTATCCATGCATTCAATAACGACCCAAACGTGGATGGGATTCTGGTTCAATTACCCTTACCTAAACATATCAGCGAGCAAAAAATTATTGAAGCGATAGATCCTTCAAAGGATGTAGATGGATTTCATCCCAGCAGCGCCGGTAAACTGGTACAGGGGCTTCCCAGCTTTATCCCAGCTACTCCGTTTGGCATTATGCTCATGCTCGAGTATTTTGATATACCCACAAAAGGAAAACATGCTGTAGTAATTGGGCGAAGTAATATTGTAGGCAGACCCATGAGTATTTTATTAAGCAGTAATATACCAAGAGGCAACTGTACGGTTACCATTTGTCATTCGCATACTCCTAACCTCAAAGAAATCTGTTTACAGGCTGATATATTGATAGCTGCTTTGGGTAAACCTGAATTTGTAAAAGCAGATATGGTAAAAGATGGTGCTGTTGTAATTGATGTAGGTATAACCCGTGTTGATGACCCCACAGCAAAAAAAGGTTTTCGCATAAAAGGCGATGTGGCTTATGCCGAAGTAGCTCCGAAAACAAGTGCCATTACCCCTGTACCCGGTGGTGTTGGATTAATGACCATTGCCGGGTTATTGAAAAATACTTTACAGGCTTATAAGATGAGAATAGGATAAGCTGCGGCTGTTGGCAATTAGCTATTGGCTTTTCGTAGCTGGCAAGAATTATCAGCAAATGGAAATAAAACATAAACAGTAAATCTCTTACACATAGAAAACCCAAACAAAAGCCAATGGCAAAAAGCCAACAGCTACCCTTTACTACTCGAAAATCACCTAACAAACAATGACAACAACCTCCACACAACCAACCCTTCCTGTAATGGAATCCTTCTATACGATACAGGGAGAAGGTTTTCACCAGGGACGGGCTGCCTATTTTATCAGGTTGGGAGGATGTGATGTGGGTTGTTTTTGGTGTGATGTGAAAGAGAGTTGGGATGCTTCTTTACATCCGCAAATAGCTATTTCGCGTATTGTATCTGGTGCAAAAGAATTCCCCGGACGATTGGCCGTTATTACGGGTGGAGAACCATTATTGCACCAACTGGATGAACTTACTTCTGAACTACAGAAAGCAGGATTCGAAACCAATATTGAAACATCCGGCTCTTCACCCCTGAGCGGGCATTGGGATTGGATTTGCCTGTCTCCTAAAAAATTCAAAGCCCCCTTACCTGAAATTGTTTATCAGGCCAATGAACTGAAAGTGGTAATTTATAATATGCATGATTTTACCTGGGCCGAAACCTATGCATCGCAGGTAAATAAGGATTGCAAATTGTACCTCCAGCCAGAATGGGATAAAGCACCAGAAATTACCCCGTTTATTATTGATTATATCAAAGCCAACCCGCAATGGGAACTGAGCCTGCAGGCACATAAATATATCAATGTTCCATAGCCAGCCAACGGGTTTCCTGAGCAGGCAGATTATAATTTTAACATCTTAAGATTGTCCTTTTTCCGAACTTGGGTTATCTATTCCATTTATGAAAATATTCTTTTCCATCCTGCTGTTTTCCCTTTGTATCAAAGGATATTCGCAGGTATACCAGCCTGAAAAAGTGAATGCAAAAGCAGTTACTATGTATGAAACTGCTTTGGGCATGCTAAAGAATGATGAGATCACCGAAGCGATTCCTTTACTGAATCAGTGTATTAAAACAGACAGCAATTTTGTAGATGCTTATTTATCACTGGCCGGTGCCTACGGTCAGTTAAAAAAGTATGCACAATCGGTTGCTTACTACGAAAAAGCAAGAAGCAAAGACACGGTATATTTTGTATTATATAATCTTCCTTATTCAATCAACCTGGCAGGCCTGGGGAAATTTGAGGATGCATTACAGGCAGTACAATCATTTCTTACCTATCCCAAACTAAATGAACGAAGCATAAAAAGTGCAGACTACCGCAAAAAATGCTATGAATTTGCTATTGCGTATGCGCTGAAACATCCCAATGGATCAGCATATACTTTTTCGCCGATAAATCTCGGTGATAGCGTTAATTCTCCGCAATCTGAATATTTTCCTTCCGTAACTGTTACCGATAGCTTATTGGTTTTTACAAGACATGGAGAACATGGCAGGGAAGATTTTATGCAGAGTACCATTACCAAGAATGGATTTTCTGCTGCAAAAATTATTGATGGAGACATTAATATAGAACCCAAAAAAGGTGCCATCACTGTTTCGCAGGATGGTGAATGGATGTTGTTTGCGGGTCAATTAATGGACCAGGGCTATAAGAGTTTCGACATTTATATTTCCTATTATACCCCCAAAGGTTGGAGTGAGCCTGAAAACCTTGGCCCAAACATTAATACCGAATTCTGGGAAAGTGCCCCTTCTATCAGTCCGGATAAAAATGCATTATACTTTACCAGTAACCGTCCCGGAGGAATGGGTGGCGCAGATCTTTATGTAAGTTACCGGCAAGCCAACGGCAAATGGGGTCCGGCACAGAATATGGGTCCGGGTATCAATACAGCAGGCGATGAACAGGCCCCTTTTATTCATGCGGATAACCAGACCTTATATTTTACTTCTAACGGATTACCCGGGTATGGTGGGTCCGATCTATTTGTTATCCGTAAAAACAGCAAGGGAGAATGGGGAACACCCGAGAATCTGGGTTATCCCATCAATACCATTGAAAATGAAGGTAGCCTGGCTGTGTCGGCAGATGGATTAACGGCTTATTACGCAAGTGATCGCAGTGATTCACGCGGGGGATTAGATATCTACCAATTTCAGATGCGACCAGATATCAGGCCTTTCCGGACATTATATGTGAAAGGAAAAGTGATGGATAAGAAAACCGGAAAAAGGCTCCCTTCCTATGTTGAGCTTACAGATAATAGCAATAATGAGAAGTTGATGAAGGTGCAAACCGACGAGCTGGGAGAGTATTTTATTACCCTGCCTACTGCGAATGATTATACGTTTACGGTAAACCGAAAAGGATACCTGTTCTATAGTGAATTAATGGAACTGAGCAAAAAATCCGCGGATAGTACTTACCAGAAAGATATCTATCTGCAACCCGTAGAACTCAATGCCAGTGTTACTTTCCAGAATATCCAGTTTGCGAACAATTCTTACGAGTTGCCTAGTGCTGCTTTTATTGAGCTGGAAAAATTAGTGCAGGTATTAACCGAGAATCCTTCCCTTTCGGTTGAAATTGGTGGCCATACCGACAATATCGGGAAAGCAGAAGATAACGGGAAACTCTCCACTAACCGGGCAAAAGCAATTGTTGATTACCTGATCAGTAGAAATATTGATAGTAAGCGGTTAAGCTATAAAGGATTTGGGGCAACGCAACCTATCGCAGAAAACAGTACTGAAAAAGGAAGAGCCCAAAACAGGAGGACTACGTTTACCATTACGGGTTTGTAGGAAAAAAATCTTTTATTTACCATCGAAGAAAATAATTAGGTATAAACACCCTTTTCTGATTTCTCATTTTTACAGAGATTGCTTTCGAATAGTTATCCTTCTGTAAATATTTTTCATGACTGAGGACTTGCTTTATCGTATTGCGCTTACTATGATTCCAGAACTGGGGCCGGTGAGGGTAAAAGCATTAATCGATTACTATGGAAATGCCCAATCTGTTTTTAAGGCAAATAAAAAAGAACTAGCTCAGATTGAAACCATTGGAGATTTATGTGCTAAGCAATTGAAAAGCTGGAATCATTTTACGGAAGCGGAGAAGGAAATCAAGTATATTAAAAAGAACCAGATCAGCACTTTGTTTATCACTGACCCGGATTATCCCCAACGCCTTCTTCATTGTTATGATCCTCCATCCTTGTTATATTATAAAGGCAGGCAATGTCTGAACAACACAAGAATGGTTAGTATCATCGGAACCCGAAACCATACTGCTTACGGCAAACAGGTAACAGAAGAATTTATCAAAGCACTGGAAAATGAGCAGGTAGTCATTGTCAGTGGTTTGGCATTGGGTATTGATGCCATTGCCCACAAAGCTTCATTACAGCATAGAATTCCAACTGTGGGTGTATTGGCACATGGACTGGATACTTTATACCCTTCACAACATAGATATCTGGCAAGTGAGATGATTAGCAATGGAGGCTTACTAACAGAGTTCAGGATGCTAACCCAACCCGATAAACATAATTTTCCCAGAAGAAACCGAATTGTGGCTGGCATGGCTGATGCAACAGTTGTTATTGAAACTGCTATAAAGGGTGGCAGTATGATTACTGCTGAACTTGCCTATAATTATAACCGGGATCTTTTTGCTGTCCCAGGAAAACTAACAGATAGTAAAAGCAGCGGATGTCTGAAACTGATACAACAAAATAAAGCTTTTCTATTTTCAGGTCCTGAACATTTTATAGATACGATGGGATGGAAAGAAAAAAAACTGGTGCCAAAAAAGCAAATAGATTTATTTCCTGATCTGTCAAATGAAGAAAAGATTGTTCTGAAACTGTTACAGGAAAAAGAAATGATGCCGATAGATGAACTTAATTTGAAGTGTGGTTTTAGCAGCAGCAGTCTGGCTACCGCTATTTTACATCTGGAATTGAATAGCCTGATCTGTTCTTTACCTGGAAAAATGTATAAGCTATTATAAGTTATGCTGGTTTACAGTAATATTTGAAATATGGTCACTCTCCTATTTCCACCATTTCAAAAGGGTCGGAAATCGGATTCTGTTTACCCTGTTTTCTCCAGACGATCAACAATATCGTTGCAATCAATGCGAGTATTGCCGGGAATATAAATGCATACACAAAATTTTCAACCTTGTTATGATATATCCAGGCCGAAAAAATGGCTCCGCTTCCAATTCCCATTTCTAAAGCTATGTAAACAGATGCTACGGCTTTGCCCCTGTTCTCAACACTACACAAATCCACCGTCCAGGCTGTTAAAGTGGGCCCGTTCATACCCAGACTTAACCCAAAAATTGCTGCGCCGATAACAACCATTGTAGCAGTATGTGTAAATGATAACAATACCATGGAAACCAACAATACTAATGAAGAGAAAACCAATACTATGATTCTTCCATGCCTGTCTGATGATTTACCTGCTATCAATCGTATCAATAAAGAAGTGATGGTATAACA
>CAIWKU010000108.1 GCA_903913355.1 uncultured Bacteroidota bacterium
GGGATGAAAATGGTTTACGCCAGGCTTCCGGCTATGTGTTTTACAATACCAGCGAATGGACTTTGCAACGCCTGCACGATACTGCCACCAATAACCAACAAATTCTACAAGCCAATTTTGAAGACTATCTCAATGGCTTTAGCAATAACGTAAAAGAGATAATTGAAAAGTTTAAACTTAAAGACCAGGTTAGGCACATGGCATCGAAAGATGTATTGCTGAATGTGCTGGAGAAATTTACCTCACCACATGTTAATCTTACCCCTTTTGAAAAGCAAGACCCCGATGGCAGAAAACTTCCGCCGTTAACCAACCTGGGTATGGGCTATGTGTTTGAAGAACTGATTAGAAAATTTAACGAAGAAAATAATGAAGAAGCCGGAGAACATTTTACACCCCGCGAAGTGATAGACCTGATGACGCATATCATCTTCGAACCCATTAAAGATAAACTGCCTCCGGTAATTACCATTTACGACCCCGCCTGCGGTAGCGGCGGTATGCTTACTGAATCGCAGAACTTTATTAAAGACGAAGAAGGAGAAATATGCGTCAAAGGCGATGTGTATTTGTACGGCAAAGAAATAAACGACGAAACCTATGCCATCTGCAAATCGGATATGATGATTAAGGGTAACAACCCCGAAAACATTCGCGTTGGTTCTACATTGTCTACTGATGAATTTGCCGGTATTACATTTGATTTTATGCTATCAAACCCACCCTACGGAAAATCGTGGGCCAGTGATCTGAAATATATCAAAGACGGGAAAGACATTATTGACCCCCGTTTTCAAATTAAACTGAAAGATTATTGGGGCAATGAAGAAGAGGCAGATGCCACACCCCGAAGCTCTGATGGCCAGTTATTGTTTATGATGGAGATGGTGAATAAAATGAAACCCACCACCCAAAGCCCCCTTGGCTCTCGCATAGCATCTGTACACAATGGCAGCAGCCTGTTTACGGGCGATGCTGGTGGAGGTGAAAGCAATATACGCCGCTATATAATTGAAAACGATTGGCTGGATGCCATTATACAATTACCCAATAACCTGTTTTACAATACCGGTATTACCACCTATATCTGGATATTAAGTAACAGCAAGGCCGCCAACCGAAAAGGCAAAGTACAATTAATAGATGCCGGTTTCCTATACCGTAAACTGCGTAAAAACCTGGGTAATAAAAACTGCGAATTTGCACCCGAGCATATACGCGAAATTGTATCTGTATACACCAATATGCAGGCGGTGGAGCGCAACATTAACCCAAACACCCAGGAAGAAGAAGGCATAGCCGCACAGGTGTTTGACAATACTGATTTTGGTTATTACAAAGTAACCATTGAACGCCCCAAACGCTTAAAAGCACAGTTTACCGAAGAGCGGATTGCCGAATTACGTTTTGATAAAACCCTGCGCGAACCCATGCAGTGGGCCTATGAAACTTTTGGAGAAGAAGTGTACACCAATCTTGCCAAACACGAAAGAGCCATTACAGACTGGGCAGAAAAACAGGAGCTTAACCTGAATGCCAAACAAAACAAGGCACTTGTAAATAACGACACTTGGCAAAAACAACTAGACCTGTTGAATACAGCCAAACAATTAATGCAAGCGGTTGGAACAGACGAATACAATGACTTTAATATTTTTAGAACCAAAGTAGAAGAAGCATTGAAATCAGAAAAGAATAAGCTATCTAGTTCTGAAAAAAATGCCATATTGGGTGCTGTTAGCTGGTACGATGCTGATGCAGAAAAAGTAGTCAAAGGCACCATAAAACTAACAGGTCATAAATTAAACCAGTTACTGGAACACCTGGATTGCAAAGAAAACCAACTGACCGATTATGGATATTACCCAACCGCCAAAAAAGGCGAATGGATAGAATACGAAAC
>CAIWKU010000109.1 GCA_903913355.1 uncultured Bacteroidota bacterium
AATTTCTTTATCTGCTATTCTTAAATTTTTTCGTGCGGAGGCAAGTTGGTACATTTAGTATAGTAATTCGGCTATTCTATACAAGTAACTTATCCCTTTGAAATGAAAAAAATTTATTTGGTTTTCACACTATTATTTTCGGCTATCCTGGTACAGGCAGCCTACTCAGATACGGTGAAACTATATCACCCCGAAGCAAATGCTTCGAAAGATATTTCTGAAGCCATTAAACAGGCTAAAAATGATAAAAAGCATGTGTTGATACAGGCCGGAGGTAACTGGTGTTCCTGGTGTATCCGATTCAATGCATTTACTACAGGCGATCAAAAAATGGATTCTGCTATAAAAGCAGATTATATTGTGTATCACCTCAACTATAGTAGTGAGAATAAAAATTACGAAGTATTTAAAAAATATGGCTTCCCTCAACGATTTGGTTTTCCAGTGTTTTTGATATTAGATGGAAATGGAACCCTGATTCATACAGAGAATTCTTCTTACCTGGAAGAAGGAAAGGGATACAATAAAGGGAAGATTTTAGAATTCCTGCATAATTGGTCGGCCGGTGCGCTGGATGAAGAAAAATATAAATCGGATAAAAAATAACCAGCTTTCACATTTAGCTGATAACCGCTTATGAACCCTAATTTCAGTCAGTTTCAAAAGCAGATTACGCATCCCATTAAGTTCCGTATGTTTCTGCTGAACCGACTGCCTTCTGCATTATTTGCCGGACTACGCATTAAAAATTTTGATTCAGAGAACGCTGTTGTTACAGTTAAATACAAATGGTTCAACCAAAACCCGTTCCGGTCCATGTATTTTGCTATTCAATCAATGGCAGCAGAAATGAGTACGGGTTTATTGGCATCTGCACAAGTGTATAAAAGAAACCCATCAGTAAGTATGTTGGTAGTTGGGTTGGAGGCAAAGTTTTTTAAAAAAGCAGTCGATACCATTTCATTCACCTGCGCAGATGGGGAGGCTATTGATAAACTTGTTGAAGATGCTATTCTGACCAAACAAGGGAAAACCATTACCTGTAAATCGGTTGGTACAAATATTGCCGGGGAAATTGTGTCAGAATTTTTAATCACCTGGAGTTTTAAAGCAAAAACCTGAATAATTACTTCAAGCAGTATTTTATTAAGTCATTGTAAAATTTCCTGACATTCCATTTGGTTGCAGGAAGAAAAGGAGCCCATATGAAAATTGCATTTCACGGAGCAGCCAGAACCGTAACCGGTTCAAAGCACCTGATTAGTTTACAGAATGGAAAACATCTTTTATTGGATTGTGGTATGTTTCAGGGAATGGGAAAAGATACCCAGACCCTGAATGAAAATTTTGGATTTGATGCGGGAACAATCGACTACCTGGTTCTTTCGCATGCACATATAGATCATTGCGGACTGATACCCAAATTGGTGAAAGATGGGTTTAAGGGGGTTATTTATTCTACCCCTGCAACAAAAGAGCTTAGCTCCATCTTATTGGATGATTCGGCAGAAATACAAAGAGATGATACCCGCTTTATCAATAAAAGGCGTGCCAAACAAGGACTTCCCCCTTATGCACCTTTATATGATCTGGAAGACGCGGCCGATGCATTAAACCTGTTTCAGACAGTGGAATATGGTCAGTGGAAAACAATTGAACCCGGAGTAGATGTTATGTTTACAGATGCCGGTCATATTATTGGCAGTGCTTCTGTGCATCTGCGGATAACCGAGAAGGGCACCACAACCCGACTTACTTTTAGTGGAGATGTTGGCAGGTATAATGACTCGATTCTACGTTCTCCGGCTGTTTTTGAACAGGCTGATTATATTTTACTGGAAAGCACATACGGAAACAAATTGCACGACGAAATTACGGGCACTGCTGAAACACTCTTGCAATGGATACAGAAAACCTGTATTGACAAAAAGGGTAAACTGATCATTCCTGCATTTAGTGTAGGTCGTACCCAGGAGATTTTATATGCATTAAACCAATTAGAACTGGAAAATAAACTACCAGCGGTTCCTTATTATGTGGATAGCCCATTAAGCCAGGAAGCCACAGAATTGCTTAAAAAATATCCACAATATTTCAATAAACATATCCGAAAAATCATGGAATCTGATAAGGATCCATTTGATTTCAAGGGACTCAATTTTATAAAATCGGTTGATGAGAGTAAACGGCTAAATGATCTGCCTCAGCCATGTGTGATCATTTCTGCAAGTGGCATGGCTGATGCAGGAAGGGTGAAACACCATATTATGAATAATATCAGTGATCATAATAATACGATACTAATGGTAGGTTACTGTGAACCACATTCTTTGGGTGGGAGGCTGATGAATGGAGCCAAAGAAGTAAAAATATTTGGAGAACAATATCGGGTAATTGCAGAAATAGGTCAGATGCGCAGCATGAGCGCCCATGGAGATTACGATGATTTATGTCAGTTCATCGCTTGTCAGGCCCCTGCTCTTGTAAAAACTTTATTCGTTGTTCATGGTGAGTATGATGTGCAGCAGGAATTTGCGGATCGACTCCGGCACAAAGGGTATAATAATGTAGTGATACCCGAGTTGCATTCAGAATTTTATCTCTGAAATATGCAAACTGAAGTAAGTAATAATTAGATAGCCCTATAAACAACTGATTTACCTGATGCCTCAGAACATTCTTACCCGTATTCAAAAAATATTTAACCAGCATTTCGGAGAACCCGATTATATCGTTCGCTCACCTGGCCGAATTAATATGATTGGTGAACATACAGATTACAATCTTGGCTTTGTATTACCCGCTGCCATAGATAAAGCAATCTATATGGCCATCGGCAAACGAGAAGACCAGGAAATACACCTGGTGGCAGCCGACCTGGAAGCAACCTATGTTACAACCATTGAAAATATTGCGTATAGCCATCTTGAATGGCCTGATTATATATTAGGCGTTGTTGATCAATTATTGAAAGCCGGGTATTTGGTAACCGGATTTAACCTGGTAGTTGCCGGTGATGTTCCTTTAGGGGCAGGGTTGTCTTCGTCGGCAGCCGTTGAGTGTGCAACCTGCTTTGCGCTAAACACGCTGTTTGCATTGGGATTGGATAGAAAACAAATGGTACAATTGTCCCAAAAAGCGGAAAACGAATTTGTAGGGGTACAATGTGGTATCATGGATCAGTTTGCCAGTATGTTCGGAAAAAAAGAACAGGTAATCAAATTGGATTGCAGATCTATAGAATATGCATACATGCCATTTGATACAAGTGATATACAGATTGTATTAATGGATACAGGGGTAAAACATTCGCTGGCTTCTACTGAGTACAATCAGCGAAGAATAGAGTGTGAAGAAGGTGTTCGAGTTATACAAAAAAAATATCCCACGGTAGTGAGTTTGCGGGATGCGAATAGTAATATGGTGAATGAATGCCTTAAGACAGGGGATCCCATTGTGTATAATCGGTGCACCTATATTGTTGAGGAAATACAACGTTTACAGGATGCTTGTATTAACTTGGTACAGCATGATCTTCCTGCATTTGGCAAAAAAATGTTTGCGACGCATGATGGGCTTAGCCGGTTATACGAGGTTAGCTGTAAAGAGGCGGATGAACTGGTAGCGGCAGTAAGAAATGAACAAACAGTTGTAGGAGCGAGGATGATGGGTGGTGGATTTGGAGGATGTACCATTAACCTGGTTAAAAAAGGCCGGTCAGAGGAATTGATAGAAAAAGTAAGCGGTATTTTTTACTCACGGTTTTCCCGACCGCTCAAAACCTATCTGGTGAATATAGACGATGGAACTTCTCTGGCATTACTAAACAATGAGCAGTAAGTATGCAAAATCAACTAGATTCTGTATATACGGCAAGGGTAGGCGTATACCAGATTGAGAAAAATAAAATTGCCAAGCAACTAGGGTGGGTAAGCTTGGGCAGACTGGTAATATTTCTGCTTTTTGCCTGGTTCATATATAGTGCTATTCATGACAGATTTCATCATCTTGATCTGGTTTTTGCCATCCTGGTGATACCTTGTTTTCTTTTCCTGGTAGTTCTTACCAGTAAGTTAAAAAGCCGGAATCGATTTCTGGAGCAGCTTATAAAAATTAATGAAAACGAAATCGCGATAGCCAATGGGCAGCCTTCTTTTCTGGACAATGGTTCTGCATATGTTCAGGAAAATGGATTTACGGTCGATTTAACCATATTTGGGCCACACTCACTGTTTCACCTGATAGGCAGGGCAGGTAGTAAAACAGGTAAGGAACAATTGGATAAACGATTATCCAAACCTTTTTTAGGAACAAAAGAAATAATGGATGCACAAGCCTGCACGAATGAGTTATCAACCAAATTAGACTTCAGGCAAGAACTACTGGCGCATACACTCTTGTTGCAGGAAGAAGAAGCGTTACCTCAACTTCGCTCTGGTATTTCTCTGGCTGATTTTTCAGTATTGGATAGTCAAGCCTGGCGTTTCCTTTCTATCTTTTGGCCCTCAGTTGGGATAATTATTACGCTATTCTGTATTTGGAAAAATCAGTACAGCAGTATGTTGGCTTTTGGTTTAGTTGGGCTGATGATATTGTCGCTGATATTCAAAAAAACTAACCAACTATACCATCATCTCTCCAAAAGAAGTTATCTCTATAACCAATATGCAGTATGTTTTGAACTGATTTGTAATGAAAAATTTGAACATCCGTATCTGGTTCAAAAACAAGCTGAGATCAAAAGGGCGGCTGCTGCCTTTACACGGTTGGCGAAACTAAGCGGAGTGTTTGACCTTAGAACGAGTTTGTTTTCATTCATTTTTAATGGGCTCTTTTTTTTCGAACTGCATTGTGCAAAAGCCTACCTGCAATGGATCAAGCAAAACCAGCCAGAAATCAATACCTGGTTTGACACTTTGGGTGAAATAGAACTCATGAATTCGCTGGCAGGGTTTCAGTATAATCATCCCAGTTTCATTTTTCCGAAACCAAATCAAAGTACACTGTCGATAGAGGCAACCGGAATGGGGCACCCGCTGATGAACGAGGAAAAAGCGGTTGTTAATGAGATTACTATTGGCCAGCATGGAAAACTTCATTTGATTACAGGATCAAATATGTCCGGGAAAAGTACTTTTTTACGTACACTCGGCTTAAATATGCTTTTGGCGCAATCAGGAGCACCGGTATTTGCAGATAGTTTTGTTTTTAGTCCGGTTCAATTACTTACTTCCTTTCACCATATAGATTCTTTAGCAGAAAGCACTTCTTATTTTTATGCCGAATTGAAATCACTTCAATCCATTATACAGGAAGTAGAGAAAGGCACCCCCTCACTGGTATTACTGGACGAAGTGATGCGGGGAACCAATTCAAAAGACAAACATAATGGAACAGCTTCACTGATTAAAAAATTACAGCAATTCCCCTGTCTTACCCTGATTGCCACCCATGATACCGAATTAGGAATTTTGGCCGACACTTACCCGGGGGATATTGAAAATTTTTGTTTTGAAAGCGAGTTGACCGATAAAGGATTATCTTTTGATTTCAAAAAGAAGAAAGGGGTTGCACAAACAACCAATGCCACTTACCTGATGCAGCAAATGGGTATTATTTGATTCTTCACGTGTATTTTCAAAAATTAGGGCATATGTGTTTTTCAGCTAATGCAAGTTTTGGCGCAGGCGCCGTTTTATCAGTTATAGGCATCGCTACTGTAACCAGGGTTAATAGCTCCCGGCAGGTATTCTTTGCTGCCATACCTTTTTTGTTTGGGGTCCAGCAGATCATAGAAGGGGTTACCTGGTTAAGTTTTATGCATACTGATTATGCAGACTGGCAATCGTTTTCAGTGAAAGGCTTCCTTTTCTTTGCACATATTCTTTGGCCGGTTTGGATACCCTTATCTATGTTGTTGTTGGAAGAAAATCCCTTTAAGAAGAGGATTTTGCAATGGATACTGGGTATCGCTTTTCTTTTATCGGCCAGCGAATTATACTGTCTGGTGATTTATCCGGCCGATGCCGATATTGCAGGACATCATATTGAGTATACCATACATTACCCTAAGATATATGCCATATGTACGGAAGCAGTATATGTATTAGTAACACTGATACCCTGCTTTTTATCCGGGAAAAGAAAGATGTGGATTTTTGGGGTTTCCTTAGCGATTACCCTTTTACTTTCAGCAGTTTTTTTTAAACTATACCTGGT
>CAIWKU010000110.1 GCA_903913355.1 uncultured Bacteroidota bacterium
CACCTGCCAAAGCCATTCGATTTTTACTCTTGCCGGTTTCGATTGGTGAAAAATTGCTATTAAGCTATTTGTTTACACAAGTTATATTTATTGCTATTTTCCTTACTATTTATCATGGAATTGATTGGCTACTTTGTTTCTTTTATAATCATTTTGTTGAAATACCGAAAAACCCTTTATTACGAATAGCCCAGGAAGACTATAAAGGTGTTCCATTAAACATAACTAACAGTTCAGTGCTTATTAACCTTTTTATTTTCGTTCTATTAAGTTCTGCAGCACATTTTGGAGGGCTCAGCTTTACTAAAAATGCATTTATAAAAACCATTTTACTCATTATATTATTTTGGCTAGGAATCAATGCATACCACCATCTGCTATTAAACTTTTTTTTACCGCCAAACTCTTCACCCCATGGAATATTTTTTACAGACTCATTAGTAATACTAAGGCAGGGGGGAAACTGGCTTGTTAAACTGCCTGGATATTGGTTACCCACTATATATTGGTTACTTCCCTGTATTATATATATATCACTTTGGACAGGCAGTTATTTTAAATTGAAGGAAAAACAGATTTAAAGAAGATACATCATTTATGGAATTCAATAATACTCAATCTATTTATTTACAAATTGCGCAAATTATATGCGAGAAAATTCTGCGTGGAGTATTGAAGCCAGAAGAGCGTATTCCATCTGTAAGAGATTTGGCGGTTGAATTAGAAGTAAACCCCAATACGATATTACGCACCTATGAATTTTTGGTAAGCTCGGATATTATTTCAAACAAAAGAGGTATAGGATATTTTGTTACTCCAGACGGCCATAAAAAAGCTACCGAGTATAAAAAACAGAACTTCCTTAATACAGAATTACCTGAATTGTTTAAAACTGTGGCTCTTTTAAATCTTGATTTCAACGAATTGAAAGAAAAATATACTCTCTATTTGGCGGACTTAAAAAATAAAACAAATGAATAAAAGTACTATTGCGCTTATAATCGCCTTGGCAGCTTTACCATTATCCCTAACTCTGGTATTTGTAAAATTAGGAGATCAATATAAAAAAGGAGCTTTCGTAAACTCCTTAGTGCCTAAAATATTACCCCCCTTCCATCATATCAAAGAATTAACGCCGACAAATTCAGCGCTTAACTATTCAAATTCAATTACCTTGATACAAAACAAAGATTCTTTTGCTATTTTTCATGACTACTATGAAGATTTAGGAATGAATTTTTTTGTTTCAAATGATACGCTTTTTTTAAAAGAAGATGAAAAAATAAAGAATCCGAATTATCATATAACTATTTATTATAAAGACCTTTCCTCAATAAATTTCGTCAATTCTTTGGTTAATATGGATAATTGCAAATTGGATAGTTTTTTTATTCATACTGAAAATAATACAAGATTAAGTTGTTTTAGTTGCCAGATAAAACGGTTAAAAATATTTGCCGAGAATTATTCTGATATTACATTATCTGGATCTGATTCGATAGAATATGCCAATATTCATTTAGTTGACCAGGGAAAGTTGAATACAACGAATGTATTCTTCAAAAGAAAAGATTTAGACATGAGCGAATACAGCACTTTAACAATTTTGGGTAAATCAATGAAAAACTGGGGGGTAAAAAAAACTACAAACTAATTTCCCCTAGGTTCAATTCTTAAAATGAATATTAATACGAAAAACTGCCTTATTCTTTGGGCTTCTAAGAAATCAACAGATTTTGAATTTCAACTTAGTGAAATCAAATACCTAATTTTTCCAACAATACTTTAGCCATCTGATAAAATGCTTCATGACTATACCCCGCTATATGTGGTGTGATAATTACATTGGATTGTTCGAGGAGCCAATCAAGATCCGCTTGTTCATCAGGTGTATAGGTGCCTAGTTTTTCATTCTCCAATACATCCAGTCCTGCTGCCCTGATTTTCCCGCTTTTCAACGCCCTGATCAATGCCTTGGTATTGGTAATTTTGCCCCTGCTCGTATTCAGGAAATAAGGTTGTTGCTCCAGCGAATTAAAGAACGCATCATCAGCCATATACACGGTTTCATCGGTAAGGGGCAGGTGTAAGCTGATTACATCTGCATATCGTGCTATCTGGTCAATCGCCGCTTCACGTATATATCCTTTAGCAAAACCTGATTTATATACATCATTTGCCAGTATGGTTACATCAAAAGAAGAAAGTAATTTGGCAAAAGCCGAACCGGTATTTCCATACCCAATAATACCTACTGTTTTACCTGTCAGTTCATCAGCACGATTGGGATCGCGTATCCATTTTCCTTTTCTTACTTCCTGATGGCTGCTATGGATTTTGTTCATCAAACTCAATAAGATTCCGAGCTCATGTTCGGCCACTGCATTGCGGTTGCCTTCGGGACTGCTTACACAACGGATACCTTTTGTGATGGCGTATTCCGTATCTACCAGTTCCATTCCGCTGCCTAGTCTGCCGATCCATTGTAATCCGGGCGCTTTATCAATCATTTTCTTATCTACCCTTAATCGCGTTGTAACTACCAGTCCAACCGCATCGTCTATTATGTCAAACAATTCATCATAACTAATAGCAGGCTGGTAAACCACTTCAAATCCGGCAGCGCTAAGTGTTTGCAGCAGGTAATCGTGTACTTTGGCGGTTATAATAATCTTTGGACTCATTCAATTTCTTTATGGCAAATCGTAAGCAGAAATGGATTATCGCATTCTAAAACTAAGGGCAGCAAATTGTTCAATGCTTAATTGCTCGGCTCTTTTATTAAATATTTCATCCTGCAGTATTTCTTCATCAAATAAACCTTTTACTGCATTGCGTAACATCTTTCTTCGCTGGTTAAACGCCGCTTTTACCAAAACCGAAAGTGCTTTTTCAGATTTTACAACTATCGGATTTTCTTTTCGTGCTAACCTGATTACCCCACTCATTACTTTAGGCGGTGGTGTAAAACTCTCCGGAGGCACATCAAATAAATATTCCACATCATAAAATGCCTGTACCAGCACACTTAGTATTCCGTACACTTTGGTTCCCGGCTGAGAAACAATGCGCTGGGCAACTTCTTTCTGGAACATCCCGATCATAACCGGCACCTGTTCTTTCCAGTCCAATACTGTAAACAGTATTTGCGAAGAAATGTTGTAAGGAAAATTACCCACTACGGTGAACGGCCCTTCAAATGGTGGTTTTATATCTAAAATACTGTTCTCAATAATTTTCCCTTTTATCTTAGGATAGTTCTTTTCAAGGAATTCGACTTTTTCATGGTCCAGCTCCACGGCAATAAAATCGATATTGGGTAAAGGCAACAGGTATTTAGTCAATGCCCCGGCCCCTGGCCCCACTTCCAGCAATTGTTGGAACGCTGTTTCCTGTAAAGCAGATAGAATCCTTTTACAAACCGACTCATCTTTCAGGAAATGCTGACCCAGTGATTTTTTTAAAGTATACTGCATTCCCGCAAAAATACAGATTACCACCAGTAATCAGACTTTATCAAATAAGCAACAACCCTAAACAACCCCAAACTCCAAACCCCCAACCCCAAACCAATCCTGCCAACGGCGGGAAATCCACAAAGCATTCCCTACCATTTATACTCTTTGCCCCCTGCCTTATTCTTCCTATTTTTACCAACTAAATACCTGAAATGAGTAACGAATTGCAAAAGCCTGTTATTGGGTTTACCTGCGGAGATCTGAATGGGATTGGGATTGAACTGATCATAAAGAGCTTATCCGATAATCGAATCCTTGAGTTTTGTACACCGGTTATTTTCTGCAGCAATAAGAGCCTGAATTTTTATCGTAAGGGATTACCCGACTATAATTTCAACTATTCCAATGTCAAAGAGCTTAACCGCCTTAACCCCAAACAGGTGAATGTGTTCAATTGCTGGGAAGAGGAAGTGGCGATTACGCCGGGTCAATTAACTGAAACAGGCGGCAAATATGCCCTGATCTCTTTACAGGAAGCAACAAAAGCGTTGAAAGAAGGACTGATACAGGGATTGGTAACTGCGCCGATTCATAAAAAAAATATCCAGTCAGAAGCATTTCAGTATTCCGGTCACACCCCTTATTTGAAAGATATTTTTGGGGTGAATGATGTAGTGATGTTGATGGTGGCCAGTAATATGCGGGTAGGATTGGTAACCGAACATATACCCGTTGCCGAGATTGCAAAGCATATTACCAAAGAGAATATCATCAGTAAACTCAAGATTATTCATAGCAGCCTTCAAAAAGATTTTGGCGTTGATAAGCCCCGGATTGCCGTATTGGGGTTAAATCCACATGCAGGTGATGAGGGGTTAATTGGCAATGAAGAAGAAACCATCATCAAACCCGCAATCAAAGAAGCCAAGCATAGCATGATGGTATTTGGACCCTATAGCGCAGATGCTTTTTTCGCACGCGGACAATTTGAAAAATTTGATGCGGTTTTGGCAATGTATCATGATCAGGGGTTGATTCCATTCAAATCACTGGCTTTGGGAGAAGGAATCAATTATACAGCCGGTTTGCCGGGTATCAGAACCAGTCCCGACCACGGCACCGCATTTGATATTGCAGGAAAGGATAAGGCAGACCATAGTTCTTTTCTGGAAGCCATCTTTGAGTGTATCGAAATCAGCAGAAAACGTTTTGGCTATGCTCAGAT
Organism: uncultured Bacteroidota bacterium; assembly: GCA_903913355.1. Classification (GTDB taxonomy): domain Bacteria; phylum Bacteroidota; class Bacteroidia; order Chitinophagales; family Chitinophagaceae; genus Sediminibacterium. Next base: position 4,684 of record CAIWKU010000110.1, read on the forward strand.
GCGTTTAAATCCTTTAAAGAAAATCAGCGCACGGATGATAGCAAATGCGGTAGATGAACGAATTGACGAAGCAGAAGGTTAATAAGGAATTATGTATCATATCAGCAACGGACCATTACGCGTAAGCATTGCGGCAAAAGGAGCAGAAATTCAAAGTATCTTCCATAGTACTTACCAATTGGAATATATGTGGAATGGTGATCCTGTTTTCTGGGGTAAAAAAAGTCCGGTACTATTTCCTATTGTTGGCGGATTGAAAAACAATAGTTATCAGTATAATGGCAATACTTATTTTTTAGGCAGACATGGATTTGCCAGGGAAAAATTATTTACGGTAACAGCTCAATCACCCAATAGTATCCAATTTACGATTGAACCGGATGCAGAAACAGAAAAAGTATATCCCTTTGAGTTTCGATTTCCTGTTTTATATACATTGGATGAGCAAAAATTGCATATCAAATACCTGGTAGAAAATGCGGGTGAGACTGCCATGTATTTTTCCGTTGGCGCTCATCCTGCTTTTGCGGTTCCATTAATTCCGGGAACTAACTACACAGACTATTATCTTGCCTTTAATAAAAAAGAAACAACGGGTAAATGGCCATTGTCGGCTGATGGGTTGGTAGAAACTTTATCAATTGTAGTGCTGGATAATTCAAATGTACTTCCACTTACCAAAGAGTTGTTTCATGGCGATGCGCTTGTGTTCAAACACCTGCATTCATCTTCGATTTCTTTATTAAGTGATAAAACCACTCATGGTGTAAAAGTTCATTTCAGCGGGTTTCCTTTTATGGGTATCTGGAGCGCAAAGAATGCAGACTTTGTTTGTATTGAACCCTGGTGTGGTATTGCAGATAGTGTAGATACCAATTCAGAGCTAACCCAAAAAGAAGGGATTCAACATTTAGATGCCGGGCAGGAATTTGAAAGAAGCTGGAGCATTGAAGTATTTTGATCATTTATTCTGCATTGCTCACATG
>CAIWKU010000111.1 GCA_903913355.1 uncultured Bacteroidota bacterium
ATAATAAAATAGGAACCAGGCTGCCAATATGCAGACTGTCGGAAGTAGGATCAAAACCTATATAACCCGAAACCATTTCTTTTTGTAAAAGTTCTGCTGTACCCGGCATGATATCCTGTATCATTCCCCTCCACTGTAATTCTTCTATCAGATTCATCTTTACTGTTTGGACAAAAATAAGGAATAGTCAGTGGTTTAAGTTGTTGGGTTTTTTGGGAAGGATTGGGTAAACAGAAATAAATTTATTCAGTATCAACTATTCACTATTCTCTATTTTTGTATTTATGAGAACTGTTGGTGATGGTACCCGGATTTTAAATTTTCTGATTGATACGCTGATCATATTTGCATTGGCTTATGCAGCTTACCGGGGCTGGACATGGTATGTGGTCTATTGGCGATATCCGCATTATAATTTTGACTGGTTCTTTTTTGGGGTACTTTTTTTCTATTATCTTTTTTTTGAAGGATTGTTTGGCCGTACGCCCGGCAAATGGTTTAGCTATACTAAAGTGGTGGGTATGGATGGTTCGAGGCCTGGATTTGGATGGATCTTTATCAGAAGCCTTTCCCGACTTATTTTGATTGATATGTTTTTTATCCCTTTCCTGGGCAAGCCTTTACATGATTACCTGAGCAAAACCCGAGTGGTTGAGGCATAGAACAGGTATAAATGGGATCAAGAAAAACCAGTAAGTCAAACATTCCTGAATTCGCAATTGCGGGCAGTTGTATTGTTCTATTTTTGCGACCATCCTTTTATTTGAAATAGATATTTGTTTTTTCTGATATGGCCAAAATAGCAATCAATATAGCAACCGGTAGTTTACAGCAGGCGGAAATGATCGTTGGAATAGACCTGGGAACCACGAATAGTCTGGTGGCAATTATTCATCCGGAAAGTAAAATTCCCGTTGCCTTAAAGGAACATGATAGCAGTAGCCTGGTTCCCAGTATCATACATTTTGATGCTTTGGGCAACCCTACCGTTGGGGAAGCCGCGAGATTATTTCTGGAAACCGATCCGAAGAACACCATTTTTAGTGCCAAGAGGCTGATGGGTAAAAGCTATAAAGACATACAGGAAAATGCCGGCTTCTTTACCTATAAAGTGATTGATGATGATACAGAAAGCCTGGTGAAAGTGCAGGTTGGAAATACATTTTATTCGCCCGTTGAATTATCATCCCTTATTTTAAAAGAACTTAAGCAAAGAGCGGAACATATTCTTAAAACACCGGTTTCCAAAGCAGTGGTAACGGTACCCGCTTATTTTAATGATGCACAAAGACAGGCAACACGAGATGCAGGTAAACTGGCAGGGTTGGATATTTTACGTATCGTCAATGAGCCAACTGCGGCTAGTCTTGCATATGGTCTGGGACTGCATAAAGATGAAGAGAAAACCATTGCCGTGTATGACCTGGGTGGAGGCACATTTGATATCTCTATTCTGAAAATAACCAATGGTATTTTTGAAGTGCTGAGTACCAATGGAAATACCTATTTAGGTGGTGATGATATAGACAGGATGATTGTTCAATACTGGATGCAGCAATCAGGTATTTCTCTTGAAGAATTAAAAAATAACCAGGAATTATCACAAGGATTGCGTTTGCGGGCAGAAGAAGCCAAAAAATACCTGAGCACTCATGATGCATTTGAAGTGAATTGGAATGGAGATATTTTGGCGTTAACCCGTGAAGTTTTTGAAGGATTGATTCAATCCTTAATCGATCAAACCATTCAATGTTGCAGTAATGCACTCAGCGATGCAAAACTGACTCCGTCAGCCATTGATACCATTGTAATGGTAGGAGGCAGTACCCGGGTACCTGCTATTAAAAAAGCCGTGAGTGATTTCTTTGGAAGACCTGTAAATGATTCTGTTAACCCTGATGAAGTAGTGGCTTTGGGTGCAGCCATACAGGCCGATATACTGGCAGGAAATAATAAAGATTTTCTGTTATTGGATATTACGCCTTTGAGTCTGGGTATCGAAACCATGGGTGGATTAATGGATGTATTGATACCAAGAAATGCAAAAATTCCCACTAAAGCAGGCCGACAATACACCACGCATAAAGATGGACAATCAGATATGCGGATATCTGTTTACCAGGGCGAAAGAGACCTGGTAAAGGATAACCGTAAACTCGCAGAATTCAGTTTAAAAGGAATACCGGGAATGCCGGCAGGTTTACCCAAAGTAGAAGTGAGTTTTCTGATTAATGCAGATGGAATATTGGTGGTGAGAGCCAAAGAATTAAGAAGTGGAGTAGAGCAGGAGATAGAAGTAAAATCACAATACGGGCTTACTGATGAAGAAGTAGAAAAAATGTTACTGGATAGTATTACTCACGCCAAAGAAGATATGCAAATAAGGGCACTGGTAGAAGCCAGAACAGAAGGGGAAGAGATACTTGCTGTGACCGAAAAATTTATTGCCAAAAATGCCTCCCTGCTAACAGCTGAAGAAATAACCGCCACCGCTTCAGCCATGCAGGCATTGCAACTGGCGTTAACTATGGAAGATAAAAACCTGATCCATTCCAAAATTGAAGAACTCAACGAAGTAACCCGTCCATTTGCCGAAAGAGCGATGGATGTGGCGGTGGGGGAAGCGTTGAGAGGAAGGGTGATTTAGGGATTGCTATTGGGCTGTTAGCTATTAGCTATTAGCTTTTGGCCTTTGCATTCTTAATGGAAAGAAAATACATTCTATATTATTCCAAAAGCCAACTGCCAAAAGCCAACTGCCAAAAGCCAACTGCCAAAAGCCAACTGCTAAAGGCCAACAGCTTACTCAATCCCAACTTCCATCCTACGCTGAATATACTTGCCCAGTATATCAAATTCAATATTTACAACCGAGCCTTTGAATACCTCTGAAATATTGGTGTGTTCGAAAGTATACGGGATTACGGCTATGGTGAAACTGTTTTTGCCGATTGCGAAACAGGTCAGG
>CAIWKU010000112.1 GCA_903913355.1 uncultured Bacteroidota bacterium
AATATGAATACCTCCAGCATATTACTAAAGAAGGTGCCAGGATACGGTATAATGATCTTACTCCTGAAATACAGGAAAGGATTGATTTTGAATTATTCACTATCCGTACCATGGGTTTTGCGGGATACTTTTTGATTGTAAGTGATTTTATCAAAGCAGGCAGGGAAATGGGCGTATTTGTTGGGCCTGGACGTGGTTCTGCAGCGGGTAGTGTGGTTGCATATTGTATTGGGATTACCAATATAGATCCTATCAAGTATAAACTGCTGTTTGAAAGATTCCTAAATCCTGATCGTAAGAGCATGCCCGATATAGATACGGATTTTGATGATGAGGGCAGACAGAAAGTGATCGATTATGTAGTGGAAAAATATGGGAAAAATCAGGTTGCCCAGATTGTTACCTATGGTACCATGGCTGCAAAAAGTAGTATCAAAGATGTAGCCAGGGTAATGGATCTTCCTTTAACTGAAAGTAATATGCTGGCAAAACTGGTTCCTGACAGACCCGGTACAGAACTTCGCCGTGTGTTACATGCACCGATTACGTTGAAAGAAGGCGAAAAATCATTGGAAGAAAAAGAAGGGTATCAACCCGAGGATATTGAGAATGTAAAAAAATTAAGGGAGATATATAAAGGAACCGATATCAGAGCGCAGGTTTTAAAAGAAGCTGAGCGACTGGAAGGTTCTGTTAGAAATACAGGGATCCATGCCGCGGGTATAATCATTGCCCCTTCTGATCTGACGGATTTAATACCCGTGGCCACTTCCAAAGAATCTCAATTACTGGTAACACAGATTGAAGGAAAAGTGATTGAAGAGGCCGGTGTATTAAAGATGGACTTTCTGGGATTAAAAACCCTTTCTATTATTAAGACTGCACTTGAACTTATCAGGCAGAATCACCAGATCAGTATCGATATTGATTCGATACCCCTGGATGATGAACTGACTTACCAGTTATTTCAAAGAGGAAATGCAGTAGCCATATTCCAGTTCGAGGCACCCCATCTGGTAAGTATTCTAAAGGATATGAAGCCTTCTTCCTTTGATGACCTGATTGCGCTGAATGCTTTGAACCGCCCGGGCCCCGCCCAGTATATTCCTGATTATATACGCAGGAAACATGGTAAAGAAACGGTTACCTATGACCTGCCTGAACTGGAAGAATTTCTAGACGACACCTATGGTATCACCGTTTACCAGGAACAGGTAATGTTACTCTCCCAGAAAATCGCCGGTTTCACCAAGGGAAAAGCTGATGGATTGCGGAAAGCGATGGGAAAGAAAGACAGGAAAGCCCTCGATAGTATGAAAGAGGCTTTTATGGAGGGTGCTATTGCAAAAGGACATCCAAAAGATAAGCTTGAGAAAATCTGGACAGACTGGGAAGCTTTTGCCCAGTATGCTTTTAATAAATCACACTCTACCTGTTATGCATTTGTAGCGTACCAGACCGCTTATTTAAAAGCCCATTATCCTGGAGAATATATGTCGGCAGTATTAAACCATGCGGGCAGTATTGAAAAGATCACATTCTTTATGGAAGAATGTAAACGAATGGGCATTAAAGTATTGGGACCTGATGTAAATGAATCGCTAAAAGGATTTGCTGTTAACCAGAAAGGAGAAATTCGTTTTGGCTTGGGTGGATTGAAAGGGGTTGGCGAAGCAGCGGTAGATAATTTAATTGCAGAGAGAGAAAAGAACGGTCATTATACCGATATGTTCGATTTTATTAAACGTGTGCTCCAGAAAAATGTAAATAAGAAATCTTTGGAAAGTCTGGCTTATTCAGGGGCTTTTGATTGTTTTACAGCATACCACCGGGCGCAGTATTTCTATATTCCGGATGGAGAAAGAGCAACCGGTTTAGAACGAATGATAGGATTCGGACAGGCACAGCAAAGTTTGTCAGCAGGTACCAGCAATACCTTATTTGGAGACCTGCCCGCAGCCATGCAGGTTCCACAGCCTAAAATACCGAACTGTGAGCCATGGACATTAACTGAATTATTGGATCATGAAAAAGAGGTGACAGGCATGTTCATGAGTGGACATCCCCTGGATCATTTTAAGTTTGAATTAAAATATTATGGTATCACCCGAATCAATGATTTCAATGAAATCAAGGATACTTTACACCTTCAACCCAATGCCGGAAAAAGTTTCCGTGTTGCGGGATTGATTACAGATGTTCAGCATCGGGTTACGAAAACAGGAAAGAATTTTGGATCATTTAGTATTGAGGATTTTAGCGGCAAAACAGAATTCCTATTATGGAGTGAGGACTATATAAAATTCCAGAATTACCTGGAAAAGGGGCAAAACATTTTGATCAATGGTTTTTTCAGACCCAGGTATAACCGTCCCAATGAATTTGATTTTAAAATCAATACCATGTCACTACTGGAAACAGTAAAACAAAATCTTACCCGTAGTCTGGAGATTAATGTACACCCCGCTTCGGTAACACCCGATTTTGTGAATTTTGTAGATAAGAACGTTCGCAGCTTTCCGGGCAAATCGTCATTACGTTTCAATATATATGAGCCGAAAGAGAATTTGAAAGTAAGTCTGTACACTTTTGAAAAAGGCTTCCAAATGAACGAAGAAATGGCCGAGTTTCTGATGGAGAACCCGGATGTGGTGGTAAATGTGGGTTTGGTGGGCTAAGTCGTTTTTACAGAATCAGGAACTCATGACAAATTAACTGCCCGCTTGTCAGGTTTAAGCGGTTGGAACGTCATTAATAACACAGGTGGAAAAGTCAAATCAGCACAAACCAGGGTTTGGATTTATATTTGATATTCACTGCTTACCTGAAACAAGGCAGACAGATAACAGGCAATAAAATTTTTATATATAAACAATTTAAACAGAAAAAAATGGCATTAGAACTTACAGATGCAAACTTCCAGACCAAAGTGCTGGACAGCGATAAATTAACTTTAGTAGATTTTTGGGCAGAATGGTGTGGCCCTTGTCGCGCTATCGGACCCGTTATTGAGGAATTAGCGGTGCAATATGATGGTAAGATCAACGTAGGTAAAGTAAATGTTGACCATAATCCGAATTTGAGTGTGAATTATGGGATTACTTCTATCCCTGCGATTCTTTTTATCAAAGGCGGACAGATCGTAGATAAACAAATTGGTGCAGTACCTAAGTCTGTTCTGGATAAGAAAATATTGGCACATATTTAATCCTTAGATGATTTTTTACAAGGGCTTTGAAAAAAGCCCTTTTTTTATGTCTATATATGAATGTGCATCAGGATTTATTGCTTATTATTCTATATTCATTATCTTCCCAAATTATAAGAAATCATTCTTAACCCATCCAAATAATCAGTATAATGAATATCAAGTATCGTCTAAGTGTGATGAACTTTTTAGAATTTTTTGTTTGGGGAGCATGGCTAATCTCAATAGGAGCTTATTTGTCAAATGTCCTTCATTTCAAAGGCTGGCAGGTAGGTAGCATTTTCGGGACAATGGGGATAGCCTCAATTTTTACGCCTGCATTGTTTGGCATCATAGCAGATCGCTGGATAAATGCAGAAAGGTTATATGGGATATGCCATATCATTGGTGCCATATTATTGGTATGCGCTGCAAAAGTGACCGATTATTCAGGCTTGTATTTATTAATGTTACTCAATTCTTTTGTATTCATGCCAACCATTGGTTTGAATAATACGGTATCCTATACTATTTTAGAAAAGAGAGGCTTCGATATTGTAAAAGACTTCCCTCCTATTCGGGTATGGGGAACGATTGGTTTTATTTGTGCTATGTGGACAGTTGATCTTTGTGGATGGAATAAAAGTCCATTGCAGTTTTATATAAGTGCTGGTGCTGGCTTACTATTAGGTATTTACGCATTTATGATGCCGGCTTGTCCTCCTGTTAAAACAAAAGAAAAGAAAAGTCTGGTTTCAACATTAGGTCTGGACGCTTTTGTTTTGTTTAAGCAGAGAAAAATGCAGATCTTTTTTCTGTTTGCCCTCTTGCTAGGTGCCGCTTTGCAGATAACCAATACTTTTGGCTCTACTTTTCTTGATGATTTTAAAAATACTTATCCGGATTCATTTGGAGTTAAGCATTCAAATCTTTTAATATCCATCTCACAGATATCAGAAACATTGTTCATATTAACCATTCCTTTCTTTTTAAAAAAATTCGGAATAAAAAAGGTAATGATTATCAGCATATTTGCCTGGGTATTGCGGTTTGGTTTATTTGGGGTTGGTAATCCGGGAAGTGGATTATACTTGTTGATTCTTTCAATGATCATTTATGGGATGGCTTTTGATTTCTTTAATATTTCAGGAGCACTCTTTGTGGAGAATGAAGCAGATATAAAGATCAGGGCAAGTGCGCAAGGTTTGTTTATGTTAATGACTAATGGAATTGGTGCTTTTTTAGGAAATTATATTAGTGGCCGAGTAGTGGATTATTATACAATAGGTGGTATAAAAAATTGGCCAAACATCTGGTTTGCTTTTGGAGCATACGCACTGATCCTGGGAATCTTTTTCCCATTAGTATTCAAATATAAACATCAATCGGAAGCAGCTTTAGCAATCAAACACTAAATCCAGAAATAAATAACGTTATTATTTCCATTGTAGATTTTTCTTCGCAGACTTGTGTTAAATAAACCTTAGACGCAAATAATATAAAACTTCATAGCACAAACCGTTCCTACGGAACGGAATAATTTCATGAAATGAATTCGGGTTTCTACCGACAGTATGTTCCTACGGAACATTTCCAACTATGTTCCTATGGAACATCTCCATCCATGTTCCGTAGGAACATATTGTTGGTGGAACCATGTGTATAAAATAGTATTATTTGCGTTCTGTAGGAACGCTTTGTGCTGAGGAATTGGGGTACAAATGTATTCAGGCGATCTATATAATTCGGAGCCCCTGCTTTTACTCGGTAGTATCGTAATTTGAAATAAAGAGAATTAAATTTGATCGGTAAGTGCAGCAATTTGTAGCAAGATTACAAAGGTGTAGTGAACAAATATTTCTGATCCCAGTCAATTTCAAAC
>CAIWKU010000113.1 GCA_903913355.1 uncultured Bacteroidota bacterium
GTCGGAAAGACGGCCATCATCTAGTACCTGCAAGAGTATATTCCAAACATCAGGATGTGCTTTTTCAATTTCATCAAGGAGTACTACGCTATAGGGTTTGCGCCTTACAGCTTCGGTCAATTGTCCTCCTTCATCATATCCAACATATCCCGGAGGAGCACCCACTAAACGGGAAACCGTATGCTTCTCCTGGTATTCACTCATATCAATACGCGTCATCATTCCTTCATCATCAAAAAGATATTCTGCGAGGGCTTTTGCCAGTTCGGTTTTACCTACACCGGTTGTACCCAGGAAAATAAATGAGCCAATCGGTTTTTTAGGGTCCTGTAACCCCGCACGACTTCTGCGTATGGCATCAGCAACAGCTGTGATAGCTTCTTCCTGACCTACTACCCGATTATGCAATTCATCTTCCAGGTGTAATAATTTTTCTCTTTCACTCTGCAACATTTTTGCAACAGGTATGCCGGTTGCTTTAGCCACGTTGGCAGCGATATCTTCTGCATCCACTTCTTCTTTCAAAAGACGTTTATCCGTAGAACTGTTTATCTGGGCTGTTATACTATCGATCAGGGTTTCCTGTTCTTTGACTTTTCCATATCTTATCTCAGCAACTTTTCCATATTCCCCATTCCTTTCGGCCTGCTCCGCAAGTTGTTTCAGCTCTTCGATTTTTGCCTTGGCAGTCTGTACTTTTTCAACTAGCTCTTTTTCCTGTTTCCATTTAGATTTGAGGGTATCCCGGCTGACAATTAAATTGCTGATATCAATATTTAGTTCCTTCAGTTTCGTTTCATCATTTTCCCGTTTGATCGCTTCTCTTTCAATTTCCAGTTGACGAATCTGTCTTTCCAACTTATCCAATTCCTCTGGCATAGAGTTCATTTCCAGTCTTAGTTTTGCAGCACTTTCATCAATCAGATCAATCGCTTTGTCAGGTAAAAACCGATCGGTCATGTACCTGCTGGATAGTTCAACAGCAGCAATAATCGCTTCATCTTTGATCCTCACATGGTGGTGTGTTTCATAACGATCTTTTAAACCACGTAGAATAGATATGGCATCCTCAATACTTGGTTCATCGATCATTACTTTTTGGAAGCGCCTTTCCAATGCTTTGTCTTTCTCGAAGTATTTCTGGTATTCATTCAAAGTTGTGGCACCTATTGCGCGTAATTCTCCCCTTGCCAATGCAGGTTTTAAAATATTGGCAGCATCCATAGCACCTTCTCCACCTCCAGCTCCAATCAATGTATGTATTTCGTCAATAAATAAAATAATTTCTCCATCACTGGTAGCCACTTCTTTCACTACTCCTTTCAAACGCTCTTCAAACTCTCCTTTATATTTTGCACCGGCAATCAGCTGACCCATATCGAGTGCAAAAATGGTTTTTGACCGTAAATTATCGGGCACATCCCCATTGATAATCCGCATGGCCAATCCTTCAACAATCGCCGTTTTACCTACGCCAGGTTCACCTACCAGAATAGGGTTATTTTTCGTTCTACGCGTAAGAATATGAAGTGTTCTTCGAATCTCTTCGTCTCTTCCTATTACCGGATCCAGCTTACCTTGTCTTGCCAGTTCATTCAGATTTTTAGCAAACTTATTCAGCATATTCAATTGCGTCTCCTGGGTCTGTGACTGAATCGTATCTCCTTTTCGCAAATCCTTGATAGCCGTAATCAATCCTTTTTCAGTTAGTCCTACTGCTTTTAGTGTCTTTGCCGTATCATCATTCACCTGCATTAGTGCCAGCAAAAGATGTTCTGTACTAATAAATTCATCCTTAAACTCCTTCAATACCCCATTGGCTTTTAGAAAAACCGTATTCAGGTCTCTGCTCACATTCTGAGCCGGTTCCCCAGACTGAATTTTTGGAAGTTTTCCAATACTTTCGTCCATTTTAGATTCCACAAAACTGATATTGACATTGTTGCGTTTTAGGAGAAACTCAACCGGGCTATCCTTATCCACCAATAAAGCTTTCAGCAAATGATTGGTTTCAATATTGGGGTTCCCATTATTAAAAGCCAGTTGCTGGGCGGCCTGAATGGTTTCCTGGGCTTTAATTGTATAATTATTCAAATTCATATAGGTTATTTTTTATTCTTTTACTAAAACTTGGTAACTGTATAGACGATTGAAATTGCCAGAAAAGAAACCTAGAAAGAGTACGGATATTTTCAAGTCAATCCAAATCCTTTTACAGCTAATATTTTTCAGATAACTTTACATATTGATTACAAAGTATAATCCAATTAAAAAAAACGGTAAATATGTCTGTTAAACACCGCCTAAACTGCGTAAAAGTCAGTGCAGCAGCGATTTTCATGCTATTCTTTCAGTTGGCTCAGTCCCAGACTCCATTCACAGAAGTAGGCGAGAAACTGGTAAATGCCCAGCGCCAATTAGATGGCAGTGCAATTTTGTTGATATATAAAGAAGGTAAAATCATATATCAAAAATCTGTAGGTGATTTTACGGTTAAAACCCAGGCTCCGATAGCCGGTTGCAGCAACTGGTTAACTGCTGCCTTGGTGATGACTTTTGTTGACCAGGGAAAACTTTCTTTGGATGATAAAGTGAGTAAATATTTACCCATTTTCAGCAAATATGCCAAAGGATATATTACGATTAGGGACTGTCTTTCTCATTTTTCAGGCATTGAAGCAGATCCTATTCGGATATCGACTATGATTACCAATAAGAAATACGCTACCCTGGAAGAGGAAGTAAATGATTTTGCATCTAAAAAAGAGATTCAGACTAATCCAGGCACGGAGTTTCGGTATAGCAATACCGGTCTTAATATTGCAGGCAGGGTGCTGGAAGTATTAACCAGAAGGGGCTTTGAACAATTAATGCAGGAAAGAATTACCCGTCCGTTGATGATGAGAAATACCAGTTTCAGCAGTATGGCTGCGGTAAACCCTTCCGGAGGGGCTGTTTCAACTGCCAGTGATTATATCAATTTCCTTTCCATGATCTTGAACAAAGGGATGTTCAATGGTAAGAGAATATTAAGTGAGGATGCGATTGCTGAAATGCAAAAAGTAAGAACCACACCCGCATTAATTAAATATGCACCAAAAGGTACGGAAGGATATAATTATGGGTTTGGAGAGTGGATAACATCCACAGATGAGAAAGGGAATGCTACTGTATTGGCCTGTCCGGGACTTTTTGGAACATGGGCTATGGTTGATAAATGTCGGGGTTATGCATTTGTTGTATTTACAAAAGGGAGTTTAAATGAAGAGAAAAGGGAAGTTTATCTGGGTATTAAGGAGGCAATTGATGAGTTGATTCCATCTACCATCTGTAAATAGATTACCCGATTATTCGTGATCTAAAAAATTGATTTAGATAAAACAAACATAACAGTATTAATAAGGAAAAAAATACATTATTAGTAAAAAGCTCAGCTAAACAACTGGGCTTTTCTTATTGTGGTATAGCCAAAGCAGAAAAATTGGATGATGATGCTAGGCGACTTGAAAAATGGCTTTCAAAAGGCATGCAGGGCAACATGCAGTATATGGAAAATCATTTTGACCTTAGAATTGATCCCGCTAAGCTAGTACCCGGAGCTAAATCGGTTATTACGCTTTTACTAAATTATTTTCCACGCGAAACCCAGGATGAGCATGCACCCAGGGTAGCCAAATATGCTTTTGGTAAGGATTATCATGAGGTTATCCGGTTAAAACTAAGAGAGTTTCTTTCCTTACTCTCTGATAGTATTGGAGAAATTCAGGGAAGAGGGTTTGTTGATTCCGCTCCTGTTTTGGAACGAGCCTGGGCGGTTAAAAGCGGAGCAGGGTGGATAGGCAAAAACGGGAATCTGATTAATAAACAAGCAGGTTCATTTTATTTTATCGCAACCCTGATCATTGACCTTGATCTAAATTATGATGACCCATTTAGTAAAGATTTCTGCGGAACCTGTCACAAATGTATTGATAGCTGTCCCACAGATGCGATTCTTGATAATAAAGTAATAGATGGAAGCAAATGTATTAGCTATTTTACTATCGAGCTAAAAGACGCCCTAATCCCTTCTGAAATGAAAGGGAAATTTGATAATTGGCTATTTGGTTGTGATGTTTGTCAGGATGTATGCCCCTGGAATCGTTTCAGTTCAGCTAACACAGAGATAGCGTTTACTCCGATTCCGGAAATACTTAATCTGAATACTAAAGAATGGGAAGAGCTTAGCGAGGAAAAATTCAAGATTCTTTTTAAGGACTCTCCTTTAAACCGTTCCAAATATGAAGGAATCAGAAGGAATCTATCCTTTATCAAAATGGCATCTGATGAAAATGAAAAGATATAAGCACTATTGAGGGAACATCATTTTACATTTGCATTATGAATTTAGCGGAAAGAGATCAACAGATAATCTGGCATCCATTTACACAGCAAAAAAACAGCCTGGCTCCAATCCCCATCGTGAAAGGGCAAGGCAGTTTGCTGATTGCTGAAGATGGAAATAGTTATATTGATGCCATCAGTAGCTGGTGGGTAAATTTACATGGGCACGCACATCCTTATATAGCCGAAAAAATATACCAGCAGGCATTGCAACTGGAGCAGGTAATCTTTGCCGGCTTTACCCATGAACCCGCTGTTCAATTAGCTGAAAGATTATTGCCGCTGTTACCCGGAAGTTTTGCCAGGGTATTTTTTAGCGATAATGGCTCTACTTCTACTGAAGTAGCTTTAAAGATGGCCATCCAATATTGGTGGAACAATGCCCAGCCACAAAGAAAAAAAATATTGGCTTTTACCAATGCTTATCATGGAGATACATTCGGAGCAATGAGTGTAAGCGACAGAAGCGTGTTTACCCTTGCCTTCCACGAACATCTTTTTGAAGTAATTTTTATAGATACCCCCACACAGGAAAATATTGAAGAATCAAAAAACAAAATAGATAGCTATTCCCAAGAGATTGCAGCATTTATTTACGAACCCCTTATTCAGGGGGCAGGCGGTATTAAAATGTATGATCCCTTATTGCTCAACGAGCTTTTGCATTCGGCAAAAAACAAAGGAATTATTTGCATTGCGGATGAGGTAATGACGGGATTTTACCGTACCGGCCGATTTTTTGCCAGTGAGTATATGGACCAAAAGCCAGATATTATTTGCTTGAGTAAAGGGTTAACCGGCGGCACTATGGCTTTAGGTATCACAGCCTGCACCAACACTATTTATCAGGCTTACGTAACGGAAGATAAATACAAGACTTTTTTTCATGGTCATTCCTTTACGGCCAATCCTTTGGCCTGCACAGCAGCATTGGCCAGTCTTGATTTACTCGAAAAAGAACTATGTATAGAACAGATAAAATGGATCACTCGTGAGAATGAAAATTTTGCTTTGAAACTATACTCTGGGGAATTCAAGATAAAAAACCTCAGAACACTGGGAACGATTCTGGCTTTTGAACTTGACAATGGAAAGGATGAATACCTGAATACGATCAGTACTGTATTTACCCATAAAGCTATTGATAAAGGGATCTATCTCAGGCCATTAGGTAATACAGTTTACCTCATGCCACCTTATTGTATAACCCAAGAAGAACTTTCGAAAATATATGCATGTATAGAAACTATCCTGAGAGAACTGCGTACCGAATACCCGGAATAAATTAATTTCTTTCTATCAGTTTACGCAGATTACCCAGGTTTTTTTCCATCATGGTGCCAAGAATTTTATCGTTCATCATAGAGCCGAATTTTTCCCAGGGATACCATTTTATTTTTTGTTCAAACTGCCATTGAACTACCGTTACCTTTTGTAAACTATCTCCTATCAAACGCATTGTACTGGTTTGTGTTCCTCCGGATTGTAAAGTCCATACAGAGATTATGGTAGAATCAGTAATGCCGGTAATCTCAACAACTGTACCTCCAAAGTTTGCCTTATGTGGATTGTATACCTGAACAGGCACATTATCCATCCCATCCATCCATGTTTTCCATTGTTGGATATTTTGTAAATATGTAAAGATCGTGTCTTTGGAAACATGCATATTTTCTGCCCGGGAAACAAGCACTGTTGGGGGCAGGAGCGCACCTATCAGACTCGCTATCGCAAAAAGAACCACTATACTTATTAAAGTGAATCTGATCAGTCTCATGTTAATCTATTCCCATTTAAAGGTTTTAAAAGCAACCGCGTATACCACTACTATCCAAATACCAATGATACCCAGTTCTTTCCAGCAACTGGCAAGGCTTGCTCCTTCAAAAGAAATATTTCTCATCGCATTATTAAAATGAGTGAGTGGTAATATTCTGCATAAAGGTTGCAACCAACCAGGGAAAGCCTCGATAGAAAAGAAAGTACCCGCCAGTAAAAACTGCGGCAAAGTGATCAGGTTTGCAAGTGGAGGAATAGTACTTTCATTTTTAGCAAGGCTGCTTACAATGAATCCAAATCCCATAAACAGGATCAGGGAGAAAAAGCTCAATAACATAATTGAGAGGAAAGTTTCCAATCCATGTACCAGTGTAAACTTGAAAATAAAATGACCTACTCCAATTATAATGATGGCCGTGAGCATTTGAAAAATAACCCTGCTAAGTGCTTCGCCCAAAACAATAAAAGGTCGCTTTATGGGTGTTGCATAAAACCGTTTTAATACTAGTTGCTGCCGCAGATTAAAGAATAAAAATGCCACACCAAAAACACCCGAACTTAATAAGGAGAAACCCAATTGTCCGGGTAAAATAAAATCTATAGTACGATAGATTCGCCCGGGTATCTTCTGTATGTTACTGTTTACCATCGCAATGGTAGGTGCACCGGCATACATTTTTTGGTTAATCCCTGAAATAACAGCGTTTAAAATGGACTGTAATACCTGTATATTTTGCGGGTTTACTGCTTCAGAACTCAATAAACTGATTTTATACGGAGGATTTGCTAAACCTGATTTTTCTATATTAATTACAGCTGCTATTCTTCCTTTTTCCAGATCTTCATGAAGTTCCTGACCGGATTCCTTCAGTATATTGATTCCTGCAATTTCTTTTAAAGCACCATATACAGGATTCAGGGTATCACTTGCTTTATCGATCGCTACATTTACAGAAACCCTGCCCCCACTGCCGATAAAGCCAAAAACAAGAATAAAGATTAATGGAAAAGCAATACTGAAGATAACTGCAGATGGGCTACGGAAAATGGCCCGCAGACTGCCCCTGGTTATGGCCAACATGGCCTGAAACTGGTTATAATTACCTTTCATATTCAATTGATTGTTAAAGCAAATCTATCTTATTATTTCCCTAAAGCAAAAAACAGGAAAAACTTAATCAAAAAAGATATTTTATGCCAAAAGTCGTATTTTGTGACGACATATGTCTAAAGCTAAAAAATACCTTACCCCTATATTAAAACCCATTCGTGCAGAAGAGGTATCTCAACCTCCGATTGCCGTAAAAAAGGAGCTGCTGATAGCAGAATATAGTTTCAAGAAGTTTAAAAAACTGACCGATTTAATGCCTTTCACACAAAGCGAATGGGCCAGTATGCTTCATTTATCCGAAAGAACCTTGCAACGGTATGCAAAAAGCAATGCTAGTTTTGAAGCTATTTATACTGACCGGATTCTTTTATTGCAAAAAATGATCCGCCTGGGTTTAGAAACCTTTGTAAGTGCCGAAGTGTTTTATCAATGGCTAAAAAAAGAAAAACAAGTCATGGGTCATTCCATAGGCTTTTCTTCCCTGCTTTCAGAAAAAGGGATTCAGGAAATCATTGACCAGATCGGGCGTATACAATATGGTATTTACGCATGATCGTATACCGTTTCTCCCATAAAAAATTTTCGACTGAATTAACAGGAACCGGTGCCCGTTTGTTTGGTGGCAGATGGAACCCGGTCGGAATACCGGTGGTGTACGCAAGCGAAAGCATTTCACTTGCATTACTGGAAGTAATTGCCAATGCGGGCTCGATAGATGATTTACGGATGATACAGCTGACGAAGATAACTATCCCAGATTCAATCACCAGCTTACAAATTCAACTGGATAGCCTTAAGAAAAACTGGTTTGCTGATTTTGACTATACACAATGGATGGGTAAAGAAATTCTTTTATCGTCAAACAGTCTATTGATTCAATGTCCATCCGCGATTATCCCACAGGAAAAAAATTACCTGATCAATCCTCTGCATCCCGACTGTAAACAAATAAAAGCTTCTATCGTAACCAGCTTTCGCTTTGATGAAAGACTATTCAAAATGCCTGTTATCAGTTAACATCTAGCATAAATGGTATCCTGGTTTGGGGCACACCGATCATTTGTTTCACCTGCTTCATTTGTTTGATCATTTGCATGGGCTGTTCCCCAATTTCCTCTTTGATCAGGTCTTTTTTGATCGATTTTTTATAACTGTTCATGATCTGCTCAAGTAAACCTTTTTTCTCCGGGAATTCCTTTACATAATAGCCGGATGAGATCTTTGCCATTTTCGCTGCACAATTTATTGCATCATCCAGGGTTCCTATCCTGTCAACCAAACCTACCCCAATACCCCTTGCACCTGTCCACACACGTCCTTGTGCAATACTATCGATATACTCAATATTCTTCTTACGGCCGTTGGCCACTCTTATTTTAAATACATGATAAATAGAATCAGTCCCCGCCTGAAAAAAACGCTTTTCGGTTTCATTCAGCGGCCTGTCCCCACTTCCCATATCTGCATAAGGTGCCGTTTTTACCCGGTCGAAACTTATTCCCAGTTTATTCTTGAAAAAAGATTCAAAATTAGGCACTATGCTAAACACACCAATAGAACCTGTAATGGTATTCTCATCTGCAAACACCGAGTCGGCATTACAGGAAATATAATATCCACCTGAAGCCGCTACATCACCCATACTAACCACAACCGGCTTTTCCTTTTTTGCCAAACTGATTTCTCTCCAGATAACTTCGCTGGCCAGAGAACTGCCCCCGGGAGAATTCACTCTGAAAACAATCGCTTTTACATCCTTATCTTCTCTTGCCTTCCGTATAATGTTTCTGAAAGCATCGCTACCCACCTGCTCATTATCGCCACTTCCAGACACAATATCTCCGCTGGCATAAATAATAGCAATTTTTTCAGAGCCGTAATTCTGTTTGTATTCTACCGCTTTGCCATATTCAGAAAAACCAACAAAATTTATTTTTGACTGTTCCCCGGCTTTCAATCTCTTATTTATAAACGCTTTTACTTCATCATCATACTTTAATCCATCCACCAGGTTATTGGCCAAAGCGTCATGTGCTGTTTGTATAGTTCCTTCAACCGCAAGCTTTCTTAAAATGGCAGTATCTATTTTTCGTGAAGCAGATGCGGCTTCCAAAAAGCGGCTATACAGATCACCCAACCAAACAGAAGTTTGTAAACGATTAGCGTCTGTCATCTTAGTTTCACGCAAAGGTTCAGTAGCGCTCTTGAATTTTCCTGCATAAAAAATCTGAGGTTGAATCTCGAGTTTATCCAGCAAGCCTTTCAGAAAATAAAGATTAGACACAAATCCGCCCCATTCAATTCCGCCTTGTGGGTGACAGTAAAGTTGATCAGCGGTATTTCCTATATAATATCCCTTTTGTGTAATGGTTTCTCCATAAGCCACTACAAACTTTTTGCTGGTTTTAAAATCCAATAATGCTTTACGAAGTTCTTCACTTGCTGCAAAACCATTGGGGTTATTGCTGCAAAGTATATAAATTCCTTTCACCAATGAATCTGTTTTGGCATGGTGTATCATCCTGATCATATCATATAGGGCGGGCACTTCATTTTCTGTTTTATTGATCAGTGCATTTACAGGATTGTCTTCAGATTGCTCTTTAAATGTATTAGACAGATCAAGTACCAACACAGCGTTAGTTCCTACAACAGGTTTATCAGCAGAAGTGGCACTGGCTACAAATCCGATCAATATAATGACCCCCAAAATGGTAAAAATAACCAAGGCAAGAAGGGAAGCAAAAAATGTTTTGAAAAAACCTTTCATAATATTTTATTAAATGGATATGAATTTAAAGATATTTGAACCGGACAATACTACCAATTTATGAATACAGCTTATTTGTTGATAGGCGGCAATTTAGGCGATCGGCAATTTTATTTGCAAAAAGCCATAGAATTGATTCAACAATTTTGTGGCAATATCGTTCATTATTCGGCTATTTACGA
>CAIWKU010000114.1 GCA_903913355.1 uncultured Bacteroidota bacterium
ATGTTTTTTTGTATATATTGATATCAAAAACTTCCTGAGCTCCTGTTTGATCTATCGTGATCGTTTGTTTGTCTACATCAATGGAAATAGTCGCTGCATTTCCCAAAGCAAATAATTCCGCTAAAAATGCATCGCTCACTTTTACAGGCAGTACCCCGTTATTCAAAGCATTATTTTTAAAAATATCTGCAAAAAAACTAGATACGACTGCTTTGAACCCATAATCCTGCAATGCCCATGCAGCATGCTCACGAGAAGACCCGCAGCCAAAATTTTTTCCGGCTACCAGTATCTCGCCACTGTATTCAGGCTGATTCAATACAAACCCTTTTTTAGGTTGCGTTTCATCATTGTTTTCATAACGCCAGTCGCGGAATAAATTTTTTCCAAATCCATCACGGGTAGTCGCTTTTAGAAAACGGGCTGGAATAATCTGGTCTGTATCTACGTTCTCCATTGGCAATGGAACAAAACGGCTGCAAATTGTTTTTAATG
Organism: uncultured Bacteroidota bacterium; assembly: GCA_903913355.1. Taxonomy (GTDB): domain Bacteria; phylum Bacteroidota; class Bacteroidia; order Chitinophagales; family Chitinophagaceae; genus Sediminibacterium. The sequence continues at coordinate 496 of CAIWKU010000114.1, forward strand.
GTATCATATCCAAACCCTTAAAGGGCAATTATCATTTGTTATCAAATATTTTGTAAGGTCCTTACATCTGTAATCACTCCGGTAATAGCAGCTGCCGCAGCAGTTAACGGACTTGCCAATAAAGTTCTTGCACCAGCGCCTTGTCTTCCTTCAAAGTTTCGGTTACTGGTGCTGATACAATATTCTCCAGCCGGTATTTTATCTTCATTCATTCCCAAGCAGGCACTACATCCTGCCTGCCTGATTTCGAAACCTGCTTCCAGAAATACCTGATCAAGTCCTTCTGCATGTGCCTGCCTGGCAACCTGTTGCGAACCCGGCACTATCATTACCTGTACATGTTCATTTTTCTTTCTTCCTTTTACCAAACCGGCAACCAATCTGAGGTCTTCGATACGCGAATTGGTGCAACTGCCAATAAATACATGCTGTACCGGCATTCCCAATAATTGCTTGCCTCCTTCCAATCCCATGTATTCTAATGCCTTACTAATATTTTTTCTCTCACCTTCATCCGCTATTGTATCCACTACGGGTATATATCCATTTATGGAAATCCCCAATCCGGGATTGGTTCCATAAGTGATCATGGGTTCAATATCATCCGCATTAATATGTATTTCTTTATCAAACACAGCATCTTCATCGCTATATAATTGTTTCCAGTCAGCCAATTTTTTTTCCCATCTTTCACCTGAGGGAGCAAATTGCCTTCCTTTGATATAGTTATACGTGGTTTCATCCGGAGCAATCATTCCTCCTCTTGCACCCATTTCAATACTCATATTACAAATGGTCATTCTTGCTTCCATAGATAGCGACCTGATTGCCGAACCGGCGTATTCCACAAAATAACCAGTAGCCCCGCTGGCTGTTATTTTAGAAATGATATAGAGAATAATATCTTTCGATAATACGCCATCCTGTAATTCTCCTTCTATATTGATCCGCAGTAAATCCGGCTTAGTCTGTAATAAACACTGCGAAGCAAAAACCATCTCTACTTCACTGGTGCCGATACCAAAAGCGATAGCTCCGAATGCACCATGCGTAGAAGTATGGCTGTCGCCACATACAATCGTCATACCGGGCTGCGTAATCCCCAACTCTGGTCCGATTACATGCACAATACCCTGAAAAGGATGACCCAATCCATATAATTCAATATCATGCTTTTTACAATTTTCTATCAGCTGCTGCACCTGTAGACGTGATAATTCGTCTTTAATCGGTAAATGCTGGTTACGTGTGGGTACATTATGATCAGCAGTAGCAACGATCTGTTGCGGGCGAAATACTTTGAGGCCTCGTTTTTCAATTCCATTGAAAGCCTGCGGACTGGTTACTTCGTGAATAAAATGCTTATCAATGTATAAAACGGAAGGCCCGTCTTCAATTTTCTGGACTACATGTTTTTCCCAAATCTTGTCAAATAGTGTTTTTCCCATACTAATAAATTAAAAGCGGTGTTTAACGCACCCTCTTTAGGCAATCGAGTTTACTTGGTTATTTTTAAAAATCAGGCAGTAATATTTTCGGGTTTATATGCTTTTGCCAAAGCGTGCAAGTCTGCTTCTTCCACTTCTTTGATCTTATCAGCCACTTTCAGGAATGCATCATAAAGTACATCGATATCGTTTCTTGTAAACTCATATCCTATTTTCTGGAAACGATATGCCAGCGCACTTCTGCCACTACGTGCAGTTAATACAATCTTGCTGCCATCCGCACCAACTTCTTCAGGGTTGATGATTTCATAGGTAAGTGAATCTTTCAAAAATCCATCCTGGTGAATACCTGATGAATGTGAAAAAGCATTCGCTCCTACGATTGCTTTATTGGGCTGAACCGGCACACGCATGATATCAGATACTTCGCGGCTTAACGGATTCAGCATCTTTGACTGGATATTGGTAAATAAACCCAAGTGCTTATGTTGTTTAATCACCATTACCACTTCTTCCAATGAAGTATTTCCGGCTCTTTCTCCCAGTCCGTTAATCGTACATTCTATTTGTCTGGCCCCACTCACAACTCCGGCAATAGAATTGGCAGTAGCCAGCCCTAAATCGTTATGACAATGGCAGGAAATCACCGCTTTGTCAATATTGGATACATTATTTTTCAGGAAAGCGATCTTCTCGCCGTATTGATCTGGTAAACAATAACCGGTTGTATCCGGGATATTCACCACGGTTGCACCGGCAGCAATTACGGCTTCAATCACTCTTGCCAGGTATTCGTTTTCAGTGCGCCCTGCATCTTCTGCATAAAACTCTACGTCATCTGTAAAATTTCTCGCCCATTTTACTGCCTGTACCGCACGAAGTAGAATTTCCTCTTTTGTGGTATTGAATTTTGATTTTATATGAAAATCAGAAGTGCCGATACCTGTATGAATTCTAGGGCGTTTTGCATATTTAAGTGCCTGTGCGGCCACTTCAATATCTTTTTGCACTGCCCTGCTTAAACCGCAAACTGTGGCAGTTTTAATGGCACGGGAAATCTGGGTAACCGATTCAAAATCACCAGGACTTGAAATCGGAAATCCTGCTTCAATTACATCAACCCCCAAAGCCTCCAGTTTGAGTGCTAATTCCAGTTTTTCTTTGGTATTTAGTTTACAACCTGGCACCTGCTCACCATCGCGCAGCGTAGTATCGAAAATGAAGACTTGCTGATCCATGAATTCTTTTTTTTATACGATCCTTGAGATAAAAAGACAGGCTGTTTAATTTTGTTATCGATTGCCCCGAATAACAAACCACAGCCTGCCATTTTCGAATATAGTTAGGTTAAAACGGGCAATTCAATCAAAATTGATGCTATTTTACACTCTATAAAACCGTTAAAATTGGCTGAAAGCCTTATGGTTATTGGATTTAAGTATAAATAAATTACGATGCCCAACCGTTCTACAGATGCCCTTTTTCAACTGATTCAATCCCTGGAAAGGTCTGAAAAGCGGAATTTTAAGCTGTATATGAAGCGAAATTCAGGTTCCGGTGACCTGAAAGTGGTGCAATTATTTGATGCGCTCGACAAAATGAAGCTATATGACGAGGAAGCCCTACTTTCTAAAAACCCTTCTCTCCAGAAACAGCAGATCTCAAACCTAAAAGCACATCTCTATCACGAAATTCTGGCCAGTTTACGTTTATTGAAGCAGGATGAAAATATTGACCTCCAGCTACATGAGCAACTGGATTTTGCACGTTTACTTTATAACAAGGGACTCTACCTGCAAAGTCTGAAGATATTAGACCGTGTAAAAGACCTGGCCAACAGTAATAACCAGATCACTTATCTGCAACAGGTATTATTTCTGGAGAAAAAGATTGAGACGCTGCATATCACCAGAAGCATGCAGGACCGGGCTGATAAACTAAGTGCTGAAGCAATAGATATTAATGAAAGACTGGAACTGATCAGCCTTTTATCCAACCTGTCTTTGCAGTTATATAGCTGGTATATCAAGAATGGTCATGCTCGAAATGAGGGAGATCTGGCAGCGGTTGATGCATTTTTACTACATAATGCCATTTTGAAGGCCCAGGATTGTAAAGGTTTTTATGAGCGCTTATACCTTTATCAATGTTTATGCTGGCATGCGTTCATTACCCAGAACTTTTTATTGTATTACCGATATTGCCAGAAATGGGTTGACTTGTTTGACGCAGAGCCGAAAATGATAGAAATTGAAACAGCACTATATATTAAGGGGATACATAACCTAATGAGCGCGCATTTTGATCTGCGCAACTACCAGAAATTCAATGAAACCATTGACAATTTCGAAAGGTTCATTCAAACGCCGGTTATTCAACAGAACCAGAATAACCTGATCCAGACCTTTGTTTATCTGAATACTGCCAAACTGAATAAGCATTTTATGGAAGGCACTTTTAGTGAAGGCTTATCACTGGTTCCTTTTATAGAAGAAAAGCTGAAAGAGTATGAGCTGTTTCTTGACAGGCATAGGGTATTGGTATTTTATTACAAGATAGCCTCCTTATATTTTGGAAGTGGTAACAGTGATAAAAGCATCGATTACCTGAACAAGATCATTAACCTGAAAGTAGATTTAAGAACAGATTTGCAATGCTATGCACGTTTACTGCATTTAATCGCCCAATATGAATTGGGGAATTATGATCTCCTGGAATATTTATTAAAATCTGTTTACCGGTTTATGTCAAAAATGCTGAACCTAAGTATTGTGGAAGAAGAAATTTTTCGTTTTTTGAGAATTTCCTTTCGCCTTTCTCCTAAACAACTTAAGCCACATTTCGAAATGCTATTGGTTACTTTGCAACCTCTTGAAAAGAGCCGCCTGGAAAGTCGTGCTTTTATGTATCTTGACATTATATCCTGGCTGGAAAGCAAGATCAATGAAGTGCCGGTACAAACAGTTATCCGGCAGAAGTATATGGATGCCAAAAGAAGTGCGGAACTGAATTAATATCAAACCTTACTATACTAAAAACATCTCTATGAGAAGAATGCTTTTTGTCTCAATAACGACATTGTCTATTTTACTGTTTCATACAACAGTAACTGCGCAGATACCTAAAGCCCCTGAGAAAAAAGAAGGATCGGGGCCATATACACAACTCATTATCAGGGGTGTAACCCTGGTTAACGGAACAGGGGCACCCCCAATCGGTCCGGTTGATATTGTTATCGAAAAAAACAGGATTGTACAGATCAGTGTATTGGGAAGCCCGGGTTCTGTAATAGACCCCGCCAAACGCCCTCAATTGAAAAGTGGTGGCAAAGAGCTTGATTGCTCTGGCATGTATGCACTTCCGGGGTTGATAGATATGCACGGACATATCGGAGGCGTTCAGCAAGGCACTCCAGCTGAATATGTATTCAAACTATGGATGGCGCATGGAATTACAACCATAAGAGATCCGTCTGCTGGCAATGGCCTGGATTGGGTATTGGATGAAAAAGCAAAAAGTGCAGCCAATCAAATAACGGCTCCAAGAATTTTTGCTTATACCGCATTTGGGCAGGGGAGCACTACACCCATCACTACGGCCGACCAGGCCCGAGCCTGGGTACAGGAAAATGCAAAAAAAGGGGCGGATGGAATTAAGTTTTTCGGTGCTTCTCCAGAAGTAATGGATGCTGCCATCAGGGAAAATAAAAAACTGGGTTTGAGATCCTGCTGCCATCATGCACAGACCGATGTGGCAAGATGGAATGTATTGAATTCAGCACGTGCGGGCATGACAAGTATGGAACATTGGTATGGTTTGCCTGAAGCTTTGTTTACAGATAAAACCATCCAAAATTTTCCACTGGATTATAATTATAGCAATGAGCAGGATCGTTTTGAAGAAGCCGGAAAGCTTTGGAAACAAGCAGCAGCTCCATACAGCGAGCATTGGAATAAAGTAATGAATGAATTACTCTCTCTCGATTTTACTTTAGATCCAACATTTAATATTTATGATGCCAACAGAGATCTGCAAAGAGCAAGAAGAGCAGAATGGCATGAAGACTATACATTACCCTCCTTGTGGAAATTTTATGAACCTGGTTTACAATCTCATGGTTCCTATTGGCATAACTGGGGTACTGAACAGGAAGTAGAATGGAAAAATAATTATCGTCTATGGATGACATTCGTAAATGAATATAAAAACAGGGGAGGAAGGGTTACAGCAGGTTCGGATAATGGATTTATTTACCAGACTTATGGCTTTGGCTATATCCGGGAACTAGAACTATTACGTGAAGCCGGGTTTCATCCGCTGGAAGTGATTAGGTCAGCTACTTTATATGCGGCGCAGGCATTGGGGATTGACAAAGAGACGGGTAGTGTTGAAACAGGCAAATTGGCTGATATCATTATCATCAACGCAAATCCATTAAAGAATTTACAGGTATTGTACGGTACAGGGGCTATTGAATTAACAAAAGAAAATAAGGTTGTGAGAACCGGTGGTGTTTTATATACAATAAAAGACGGTATCATTTATGATGCCAAAAAATTATTGTCTGATGTAAAGAAAATGGTGGATGAAGAGAAAAAGAGACCCCACTTGGCGAAAAAGAGACCCCAC
>CAIWKU010000115.1 GCA_903913355.1 uncultured Bacteroidota bacterium
ACTTGACGACCTTATTACTGCAAGGGGTTGGGGCAAAAGTGAATTTGCAGAGAAAGTCAATAAAAATCCGTCCGAAATCACAAAATGGTTGAGTGGAACACAAAACTTTACCATTGATACTTTGGCAGAAATCGGTGTTATTTTAAATATGCCAGTATCAGAACTATTTGCACCAAAACGAGTACATGTAATCAATAGAGTACAAGTTGTAATTACTGTGAAGGAAGTACAACAAAGTATAAGATATGTCACTCCATTTAGTGAAATGGTTAGCGGATTTTCAAGCATTTATTTAGGAAGTCATCACGAAGTGATGCTTCCTTTAACTTCACGTTTGCAAGCATAAATAATATGTCTAAAATAGAAAATAAAGACTTCACTATTGATTTGCAATTGAAATCAATAGAACTTTTAAGAGGCTCAATAAGTTTGCCTTCTGTTCCAGAAGTTTCTTTAAATAATTTTAATTTCAACATCAGTTTAGAGAGTAAGGCAGACGCAACTAATAAAATTTTGTTTGTTATTGTTTCTGTTGAAATAAGAAGTGAAGACCAAAATCATGTTTTGGGTTCATTAGCTGTTAGTTGCATCTACAGTATTGTAAACTTTGATGATGTTGTCAAGATTGAAGCTGATGGAAAACTTGATATACCTCAACCGCTTGTTGAAATATTGAACTCAATATCCATTTCTACAGTAAGAGGTGTTATGTTCTCTACATTTAAAGGCACATTCTTACACAATGCTTTTCTGCCAATAGTTGACCCTCGCTCTTTCCAGCAAGTTGAACAGCAATAAAATTAAAGTCCTGTTTCGGTTAGCGGGGTGTCCAATGCCATGACGTACAACACTTAAAAGTACGAAACATTATTGCGGAATGCTACATATGAAATTAGTGTTATTTGAACTGATAATCAATTAAAATCTATCGCGTTTTTTGGGTTGCCAGAGAATGGGCTGCCTTGACTGGCAACCCAAAAAACGAATGCGTCAACCCAAAAAACGAACCCAAATTTACCCATAAAAAAAGGCCCCGATTACTCAGAGCCTTTCATTTGTTTAGGTAAAAACCTATCTCAATAATTCCTTCGGTACAGGTTTCTCCAATAAATACTTATAAATAAATTTCGTTTTCAAATTCGTAAAATGATTGTTCTTAGCCGGCAGGTTACCCCATCCATGGCGGCCATCGGGGTAGAGCATGAATTCAAAATCTTTGCCCTTATCTTCTAAGGCACTGATCAGTTGTATGCTGTTCTGCATGTGTACATTATCATCACTGGTTCCATGTACAATCTGTAACATGCCCTTGTATTTGTCTACATGGGTTAATACACTGCTGCTTTTATATCCTTCCGGGTTATTCTGTGGAGTACCCATATATCTTTCGGTATAATGGGTATCGTATAAGCTCCAGTCGGCCACCGTACCTCCTGCCATTCCATGGGTAAACACATCGGCACCATAAGTAAGTGCATACGCACTCATATATCCACCATAACTGAAACCGGTGATACATATTTTAGTTGGGTCGGCATGTCCATTACTGATAAACCATTTGGCCATGGTTTTATAATCGGCCATTTCCCAATAGCCCAGGTTATGGTACATATAGTTAACCCCTTCTTTTCCAAAATGTCCACTGGCACGGTGATCGAATGCTACCTGTATCATGCCTTCATTGGCATAAAACTGTTTGTTGGCACTCCAGTTCCATCCATCCATGACCGTTCCGGCATTGGGTCCACCATAGATACTGATCAGCATCGGGTATTTTTTATTCGGGTCCATATGCGCAGGCCAGGTTACCATGGCGGGCAAATCGTATAATCCATCTTCACTTTTAATACGGATCAGTTCTGTTTTGGCCAATTCATAATTATCCAATTCTGCAGAATGCATATCACCCAGCTCTTTCACCATTTTTCCCTTACCATCTACCAATGCCATTTTAGAAGGTGTATTTACATTGCTATAGGTAGTGATCAGGTATTTTCCATTGGGGGAAAGATTGGTTTGCGCATGGTTATATTCTCCAAATGTCATGCGTCTGAAATCTGACCCATTGAATTTTACACTATATACATCGGTTCTGGCGGTATTCTCCCGGCTTCTGGCGGTAAAAAAGATGGTCTCGGTTTTTTCATCTATCAGCTTAATACCGGTAATCGTGAACTTACCATTGGTGATCGCATTTTTTAAACTGCCATCCATATTATACAGATACAATTGGTTCCATCCGGTTTTATCACTTTGTATAATCACACCTTTTCCATTGGCCAGGAAATTAACGCGCCCGCCTACCCTGTCTTCCAGGTCAATCCATGTTTTTTGTGTTTCATTATACCATTCTTTTTTACTGCCATCTGTGGTATTTACTTCGTAGATCTTCAGGTTATTCTGATCTCGGTTCATCCAGTACACCCATAATGCATGGGTACCGGGGCGCCAGGTAGGCCAGCCGAAATACTGGTCGTCTTTGCTATTAAAATCGGCCCATACGGTATTGCCTCCATCGGGGTTTACCAGTCCAATTTTTACTTCGGGGTTTTTATCACCAGGTAAAGGATAGCGGGTTTGTTCAATGTATCCATGCTGACCATCACTTACATAAATCGGGAACATGGGTACCATGCTCTCATCAAAATGCATATAGGCTAGTTTCTTACTATCCGGGCTCCACCAGAATGCGCGGTAGCGGGTAGCGCGACCAAAGATTTCTTCATAATATACCCAGCTGGCATAGCCATTCAAAGTAGTGGCGTTGCCATCGGTGGTTAACTGGGTTTCTTTGCCGGTTACCAGGTTATAGGTATAGAGATTATTATTTTTTGTGTACCCGATATAATTGCTATCG
>CAIWKU010000116.1 GCA_903913355.1 uncultured Bacteroidota bacterium
AACCGGATATTGTCCTGCTTACATCACCATTGATAACCCCGTATCTTTGCAGTAAATAGTTATACCAGATGTACTATATCCTTTACCCGATTTTTTATCTTTTATCGTTGCTTCCCTGGAGGGTAATGTATTTTTTGAGTGATGCTATTGCGGGATTGATCTATCATGTATTGGGTTATAGGAAAGAAGTGGTGATGCAAAACCTGCTGATTGCGTTTCCGGAAAAAACAGAAAAAGAAAGGATACAAATTGCCAAAGCCTTTTACCTGAATTTTACAGATACATTTATTGAAACGATCAAATTATTATCCATCAGCGAAAAAGGATTGCGGAAGCGCTTTTCATCCAATATTGAAGTAGTAGATGCCTTTTATGATCAGGGAGTAGATGTTCAGTTAGAAGCAGGTCATTTTTTTAACTGGGAATTTATTAACCTGGGAGTATCAAAGTATGGAAAATACCCTTTTGTAGGAGTATATATGCCGGTTTCCAATAAAGCGGTAAATCGAATTATGATGCAATTGAGAAGTCGGTATGGAACAATCCTTATCCCTGCAACAGATTTCAGAAACAAATTTCGGGAATATGCTAAGGATAGGTATTCATTAGGATTGGCTGCAGATCAAAATCCGGGTAACCCGGCGAATGCGCATTGGGTTTATTTTTTTAATCGGTTAACCCCATTTGTAACCGGTCCGGAAAAAGGCGCCAAGCTCAATAATATTCCAGTGATCTTCGCAAATTTTTATAAAAAGAAAAGAGGATATTATCATATCCAGTTTGAAGTGATTACCACAGAACCCAGAACATTTGAAGAAGGTAAATTAACTCAGGTGTTTGCTTCTTATGTTGAGAAAGCGATCAAACAGATCCCTGATAATTATTTATGGAGTCACAAAAGATGGAAATGGGAGTTTGACGAAGAAAAATATGGTGATCGGGTTATAAAATAAAAAGAGGCAGCATTATATGCTGCCTCTTTTATAGCGTTATCTGTTAGTTTAATACTTCTGCTTCTTTTTCAATTGTAAACTTTTCAGGCAGTTCCTTTATTTTACTCCATCCGCCAATCACGTTACGGATATTATGAAATCCTTCTCTTTTTATTAGGGAGGAAGCAATTACACTTCGGTAACCGCCGGCACAATGCACATAAATATTTTGTGTTTCATCAAAATTCGCCATGCTTCCCGGGTCAGTCAATGTATCAAGCGGAATATTGACTGCATCTTTTAAATGACCATCTGCATATTCAGGCTGTTTTCTCACATCTACCACCAGTATTTTCGGATCAAAGGGGAGATCCATTGCCAGCTCATCAGCTTCTATATCAATAATCATATCAGGTGTTTCACCCGCCGCCACCCATGCAGGAAAACTGCCGGCCAGGTAGCCATCAATTTTATCAAAACCCACACGGGCTAATCTTACAATCGTTTCTTTTTCTTTGCCGGGTTCCGTTACCAGTACCATGTGTTTGGTAAAGGGTAACAGGCTGCCAGCCCATTCAGCAAAACGGCCATCTAATCCGATACTGATAGAACCCGGAACAAACCCCTCCGTAAATACAGAGGAAAAACGGGTATCTAGAATGATGACATCTTCCTGTTCAATCTTTTCTTTGAAAGCAGACACTGATAATGGCCTTAGTCCTTTTTCCAGTAAAGCATCCAGGCTTTCATACCCGTCTTTATTCATTTTTGCATTAATGGGAAAATAACTCGGAGGTGTTGCCAATCCTTCTGTAACATCTTTAATAAAAGCTTCTTTTGAAGGACTTAATAATGCATAATTGGATCTTTTTTGTTCTCCGATGGTGCTAAATGTTTCACTACCCAGATTCTTTCCGCAACTACTGCCGGCACCATGTGCCGGATATAATATCACGTTATCTTCGAGAGGGATTATTTTTTTTTGAAGACTGTCATACATCATACCAGCGAGATCCTGCATTGTAATCTCGTTTTCTTTCTGAGCGAGATCAGGTCTGCCTACATCGCCTACAAAAAGTGTATCCCCGGTAAAAACTGCATGATTTTTTCCATTTTCATCTTTCACAAGAAAACAACTGCTTTCAAGGGTATGCCCGGGTGTATGTAATACTTCTACCTGTATTTTGCCCAAGGGAAAAAGTTCTCCGTCTTTAGCAACATGTACGGCGAAATTAGCAACGGTAGCTGGTCCATAAACAATCGTGGCACCTGTTGCAGCAGCAAGGTCAAGATGACCGCTTACAAAATCAGCATGGAAATGTGTTTCAAAAATATATTTGATTTTTGCGTTGCGTTTCTGCGCAAGCAACAGGTATTCCTCTATATCTCGCAATGGATCTATAATGGCAGCTTCGCCATCACTTTCAATATAGTATGCTGCTTCGCTAATGCAGCCTGTATATAATTGCTGTATAAACATAATAATCCGATTTAAGATAAGCATGAAAGCATGACTGTATCTGATTCAATGAAGAAAGAAACAGTGCAAAATTACGAAAACCTGCTATCTTAACCTACTAAGGTCTCTACAAACTGAACGACTTCTGCCAGTCGGTTATAGTTCACAGAATAGTAGATGAATTTACCATCACGGGAAGTACTCACGATGCCAGCGCGACGTAATATGGCAAGGTGTTGTGAGGCAACTGACTGTTCAAGTCTCAGTTTTACATAGATTTCTGTAACGGTCATTTTTTGAAATTCATCCAGCAATTTGATGATCTGCTGTCTTAGCTTGTGATTGATAGACCGTAAAATCAGAGAAGCCTTTTTGGTATGGATAAAATCAACCTTGATCTGGGCTTTGCCGTTGAGTAGTACAACGGCTTGTAATGATTGGCTCATGACAATAATAATTAAATTGGGGGGGTTAAACTTTCGACTTACTTATAAAGTTAAATAAAATGTTTGGGGATTCATAGTATAAAATTTATGAATGTTTTTAGGGTTTCTGCTTCGCAAGGTCAAAAAACTCTTTTACATACAGCGGTTCACAATAGGCAATATCGGCGAAACTGCCTGATTGATAGGCAATTAGAGCTGAAGAAACCATATGAGAAGCATTATGTTGTATATCTAACCAGGTAATGAGAGGAGATGTAATAACTGACCTAAGTTTAGGATAACCACTTCCGCTTAGAACCAGGGGCTGTAGGGGGTATAATGAAAGAAATTTATCCGGGTCAATAATCAAAGCATGCGGGGGCCTGATTTCCTCCAGCAATACGGAATACAGCCCTGTAAATACCTCCATTCTTCTGGCATCAATCATTGGGCAAAACAAGGTTTCTGGCGATAGGGTAAGTTGGGTTTGCCTGCACTTTTCCTGAGCAGCCGTTGCCATCACCCGTAAAGTATTCATTGTTATCAGGGGTTTATCAAGGGCATAACAGATTCCTTTGGCAGAAGCCAACCCAACCCGCAACCCGGTATAGCTACCCGGACCGATAGTTACACTAACCGCATCAATATCGGGTAATGAATAATCATGTTCTTTCAAAAGCTTTACAATAGCGGATTGAACAAATGAAGCATGATTTTTTTGCTCAGCACTTTCTGCCAATGCGATCAGATTATTATCCTTACTTAAGCAAATACTGGCATGTTCCGTAGCGGTATCTATATGAAGAATTAAGGGCATTCTATTGGCTAATATTTAGACTGTTTTTAATTCAATTTCCTTTTCCAGTGCTTTGGCGATCTCATACCTGGAATCATTCTCTCCCAATTTTTTCAATAATGCATATACATTTTCAACACCTATTTTTTGACTCCATTCAAAAGGACCATTGGGATAATTCGTTCCATACCTCATTGCTATATCTATCGATTCTTTACTGCTGATCTTTTCGCCTAAAGCAAAATAAGCCTCATTGATGATAGATGCGATTACTCGGGGAGCAATCATACCCGGTATATCAGGAACCAACAGGTATTTCCAACCCAGATGCTGCAAAACAGCAATGGCCTGGTTAAATACTTCGGATTCTTTCGGAACAATCTCCCATACTTTATTCTGCAGAAATCCATTCCAACCATTGATACGGATATAATTGTCCGGTAATTCCGAATTGATGAGTATCACTGCATTTACTAATACCGGTTTCTCAGTCCACCCAGCAAATATGGGAGAAGGATCCTTATCAAAAACAAGGTCAAAAATGGCATCTGCATCCGAAAAATCATCAGTTAGCGAAACGGTTTCAGGTATACCTTTTGCCATAAGTGCGGCATGTAGTGTTGCATCTGACCGGATAGCTATCTTCATGACAATGGCATTGATCAGCAAATTTAGGTTGGCAGGTTGATAGAAAAACAGCAATTTGCTGTTCATTAAATAATAGATATGTCAAAACAAGTGATTAAAACAGATAAAGCACCCGCTCCGATAGGTCCATACAACCAGGCAATTAAGGCAAATGGAATGGTATTTATCAGCGGACAAGTGGCGCTTATTCCTGCTACAGGGGAACTGGAACTTAGCAGTATTGAAGCAGAGACACACCAGGTGATGAAAAATATTTCTGCGGTGCTTGATGAAGCACATATCACTTTTCAACATATTGTAAAAACAACCATTTTCCTAAGTGATATGGGATTGTTTTCCAAAGTAAATGAAGTTTATGGTGCTTATTTTACCGGCGACCATCCGGCTCGCGAAACTGTTGCGGTAAAAGGATTACCCAGAGGGGTTAATGTTGAGATTAGTGTAACCGCGGTTGTTGATTTATAGCACTGTAACAACATAACTGGTTTCAAATGTCTGCGTCTCTCCTGGCGAGAGTATTGCGAGGCCTATGCCATTGTTAAAATTATCCGGGGCTCCGCTCAGGTTTTCAATAGCGATAGATTTTCTATGGGGCGGCGTATATACCTGTAATACCGGATAACTGGCAGCAGGCTCAATCAGTAGTTTTAGAAAGGGGCTGGAAATAATACATTGATTTTTTTCCTTGGGATTTTCCCATTCAAAACCATTATCCAGTTGAACGCCCGCTAATAGAGACCCATTCAGAAAGCGGGAATCTTCTATTTTTTCTCCGGTGGGAATTAACCCTGCATCATACACCAATTGTTTGCTTTTGGAGAATTGAAGTGTCCAATCATCCACACTTCCCCCCAGACTGAAATAAGGGTGCCATCCGTCTGCCATGGGTATTGGGGCAAGGTTTTGATTCGTAATGGAAGTGGTAACTGATAAGCGATTCCCTTCTTCAAGTTTCCAGGTAACACTTGTTTCAAATTTAAATGGATAACCAGGATCCTCGCCTTTGTATTCATATATGAGGGTAACACTTGCATAGGTTACGAATTCCTCCCGGCGGGCCACACGATAAACGCCATCATAAATCAATCCATGTATGGCATGATCTGCTAAAAAATGTTTCTGAACCTGGTAAGGAGTATCTATAAATCGATAAGATCCTTTATTCATCCTGCATACAAAGGGACAAAGTTTGGCACTCTTAAACCCATTCGTGATATTTAATTTGGCATCTGCCACGCTTTCAAAACCCGCAACCACATTTTGCAGTTCTTGTTTTACAGGAACCCGGAATGCATTTAGCAATGCACCAAATGAGTAAATTTCTGCCTCAGCCCCGGTTATGCTGTCCTTAAGAATAATTACCGGATGTTCTGCCGACTCATTCAAAATGGTTACAAATGACATATTAACTATTTCAGACTCGAAATTTAATTGTTTTTGGACCATTTTAGCCCGCAAAAAAACTAACAGTTGTTAACCTTCGGTTGAAAGATGTAAATTTGTCTCTCTGAATAAACCAAAGGAATGCCTTACCAACCCAAACATAAAATTAGAATAGTAACAGCTGCCAGTTTATTTGATGGGCATGACGCAGCCATCAATATTATGCGCCGGATATTACAGGCAAAAGGAGCCGAGATTATTCACCTGGGGCATAATAGAAGTGTATTGGAAATTGTTGAATGTGCCATTGAAGAAGATGCGCAAGGTATTGCCATTACCAGTTACCAGGGCGGGCATGTTGAATTTTTTAAATATATGAAGGACCTGCTGGATCAAAATGGCTGTGGGCATATTAAAATTTTTGGCGGGGGTGGCGGTACTATTTTGCCGGAGGAAATCAGGGAACTCCATTTATATGGTATCACACGTATATATAGTCCGGATGATGGCCGTAAAATGGGTTTGGAGGGTATGATAGAAGAGGTGATCCAGCAATGCGATTTTCCATTGAACGGGAATGGGGTGTATAAACATCCTATGACACTTGGAGAAGTAAAAGATGTTCGAAAAATAGCCCGACTCATCACGAATGCTGAAAATGGGGGTGGTGTTCCTGCCAGTGCACTTGTATCCTCAGCCATCACCATCCCGGTATTGGGTATAACGGGTACCGGGGGAGCGGGCAAAAGTTCCGTGACTGATGAACTCGTAAGAAGATATTTACAAATGTTTACAGATAAAACCATCGCGGTAATATCTGTAGATCCTTCCAAAAAGAAAACAGGTGGTGCTTTATTGGGCGATAGGATTCGGATGAATGCCATATCGCATGTTCGAGCCTATATGCGCAGTCTGGCTACACGTGATGATAACACAGCGTTAAGTGCACATATTCAGGAAGCAATTGATATCTGCAAGGCGGCAGGGTTTGATTGTATTATTTTAGAATCTGCTGGGGTTGGCCAAAGTGATGCTTCAATATTGGATTACTGTGATGTTAGTTTATATGTAATGACTCCAGAATATGGGGCCGCTTCGCAATTAGAGAAAATTAATATGCTGGACTATGCAGATGTGATCTGCATTAATAAATTTGATAAAGCAGGTGCATTAGATGCATTACATGATGTTAGAAAACAGTATAAACGAAACCATAATCTCTGGACGGTAAAAGACGAAGAACTACCCGTAGTGGGTACGATTGCTGCGCAGTTCAATGATGCGGGAATCAATGACCTTTTTGAAAAACTGATTACCACTATAGAGAAAAAAACAGGTATCGCCTTTAGTCATATTTCTTTGCAAGGTGCCAATAAAGGAAAAGGAGAATCCACTACTACCAAATCTCAGATTATTCCCCCCAAAAGGGTTCGTTATTTATCTGAAATCGCCGAGAATAATCGTTCATACGATAACTGGGTTGAAGAGCAGGCGGCTATTGCTTCAAAATTATACAAGATTAAAGGCACCATTGATTTATTTCAATCAGCATCGGATGTTCAGTATACAGAGAAAAAAAATGATTCTGCATTATTGGATATACAGAATCATTTTGAGAAACTGCTTCACCCTGATTGCAAAGAATTATTAGACAGCTGGCCAAAAATTTTTGCCAAATATCAGGCTGATTTTTTTGAGTACCAGGTTAGGGATAAAGTAATTAAACAGGCTTTGACAGTTACTTCCTTAAGCGGAAGCAGAATTCCAAAAGTTGTTTTACCCAAGTATACAGATTGGGGTGATATACTCAGATGGCGTTTGCAGGAAAATCTTCCTGGCGAATTTCCTTTTACTGCCGGGGTATTCGAATTAAAACGTCAGGGGGAAGATCCTACTCGAATGTTTGCGGGCGAGGGTGGACCCGAAAGAACCAATAAGCGTTTTCATTATGTATCTATTGGGCAGCCGGCTATTCGTCTCTCAACTGCTTTTGATAGTGTAACATTATATGGAGAAGACCCGGCTCCCCGCCCGGATATTTATGGAAAAATTGGAAACAGCGGGGTTAGCGTGGCCACAGTGGACGATGCAAAAAAATTATATAGTGGTTTTGATCTTTGTGATTCGAAGACATCCGTCAGCATGACTATTAATGGTCCCGCACCAATACTTCTGGCTTTTTTTATGAATGCCGCAATTGACCAGTTATGTGAAAAATGGATTGAAGAAAACGGGCAATGGGAAAAGGTTGATGAATTTATTGAAAGAAAATTTGCCCGTTCTCCAAGACCGCTCTATTATAATCCTGCCTTGCCAGAACGTTTGCCGGAAGGAAATAAAGGATTGGGTTTGAAATTATTAGGGTTGAGTGGCGATGAGGTTTTGCCGGCGGAGGTATATGAAACTTTAAAAGCAGAAGCATTATCGCAGGTGAGAGGAACTGTACAAGCGGATATTTTAAAAGAAGACCAGGCTCAAAATACCTGTATATTTTCAACCGAGTTCGCCCTGAAGCTGATGGGGGATGTACAGTCGTATTTTATCGATCAAAAAGTGAGAAATTTTTATAGCGTAAGTATCAGTGGTTACCATATTGCCGAAGCAGGAGCCAATCCTATAACCCAACTGGCATTTACTTTATCAAATGGGTTTACTTATGTGGAATATTATTTGAGCCGCGGAATGCATATAGATGATTTTGCGCCCAATCTCTCTTTCTTTTTCAGTAATGGGATGGATCCGGAATATAGTGTTATCGGTCGTGTTGCCAGACGCATCTGGGCCAAAGCAATAAAATATAAGTACAAGGGAAATGAGCGTTCCCAAAAATTAAAATACCATATCCAAACAAGTGGCCGCAGTTTGCATGCACAGGAGATAGATTTTAATGATATCCGAACAACCTTGCAGGCTTTATATGCGATATACGATAACTGTAATAGTTTGCATACGAATGCCTACGATGAAGCAATTACCACACCTACGGAAGAAAGTGTACGTAGAGCGATGGCTATTCAGTTAATTATTAACCGTGAATTGGGTACCGCTGTTACCGAAAATTTTATACAGGGTAGTTTTGCCATTGATGAATTAACGGAATTGGTAGAAGAAGCGGTATTGGCCGAATTTGATAGGATTACAGACCGTGGCGGAGTACTTGGGGCTATGGAAAGAATGTACCAAAGAAATAAAATACAGGAAGAAAGTCTTCATTATGAGACAATGAAGCATAATGGCGAACTACCCTTGATTGGTGTAAATACGTTTCTGAATAAAAAAGGAAGTCCCACTTTATTACCTGGTGAAGTGATTCGCAGCACAACAGAAGAAAAGGAACAACAGATTCAGAACCTGATATCTTTTCAAAAAAGGAATGCTTCTAAAAGTAAAGATGCGTTGAGCAGATTACAAATAGCAGCCATTAATAATGAGAATCTTTTTGCTGAATTAATGGAAACGGTGAAATATTGTTCCCTCGGAGAAATCACCAATGCCTTATATGCGGTAGGCGGACAATACAGAAGAAATATGTAAGTGGTCTTGATTTATCACCTATTCGTAATATCTACTTGATGGATTTGGGATTTTTTGTAAATATGCTTTATCTTGAACTCCGTTCGAATTTGATTAAAACAAAAGAAATGAAGCTAAGATTTTATATATATGTGTTGGTATCGGTGTTTTGTATCGGTAATCTGCAGGCCCAGACAAAAAGATTTGACACCTCCATGAAAATTGGAAGAGCAGGGTATAAAGTTTATTGCCCCAATAAGAACCTTGATAAAAATCCAGTCACTATTGGCGCCATTGGTTTTGAAAATACTGCCCGGGATGTTTCTTTTGAGGTAAAGGGTAAGGTAGTAAAAGCAGAAGTGGATGATTTGGATAACGATGGTTTCCCGGATATGGTTATTTATGTGAATATGCCAGGAAATAAGAATAAAGTGATTGTGATTGGCGTAGGGTCAGAGGAAAATAAGGGATTCAGGCCAATCATTTTCCCTGATATTCTTGATAATCCAAAAATACGGACAGGCTATGCAGGGTTTGATCAATATTATCTCATGGAGGGTTATCTGATGAGAAAATTTCCGCTATTTGACACTTCTGATACAGCCAATATCAAGCCTACAGGGGTTATGCGACAGGTACAATATAAAGTAGCTCCAGATGAAAGAGGGCAATTGACTTTCAAGGTTATCAGAAGTTATGATTTTAATAAGCAATGATGAAATAGGATCTAAAATATTCGTGAATAGAGCCTTTGGGTTCTATTTTTTTGACAGATATAGTACGGAATACCTTACTCAGCTTCGAATATCATTTTATTATTATTTTCTTATTGCAAGTTGTTTTCAAACCACGTGTTTGTACCTTTAGACCTATCAAATCAGTTATATGCGAAAAGGATTACTAATTGGATTCGGGTTTTTTATGCTTTCCATAGCAGCCAATGCCCAAACTATTGAACAGGTTGAGTCTAAAAAAATTGTTCTGCCAAATGGTTGGGGACTTACACCCGTTGGTCGCAGTTTTCCTTTAGGTGATCTGCCATTAAATATTGCAGTTAGTAAGTCAAAAAATTTATTAGCGGTAACCAATAACGGGCAGAGTGTGCAAAGTATTCAACTGATTGATCCGAAATCAGAAACCATCCTGGATACGAAAGTGATACCCAAAAGCTGGTATGGATTGCAATTCAGCAATGACGAGAAAAAATTGTATGCAGCCGGGGGTAATGATAACTGGATACTGGAATATGGAATTGAAGACAAAAAACTGGTTTTGAAGGATAGCATTATACTGGGGAAAAAATGGCCAAATAAAATCGCTCCGGCAGGGATTGCGCTGGACGACGAAAAAAAGATTTTATATGTAGTAACCAGAGATGATAAATCGCTATATATTATCGACCTCCAAACAAAAAGTACTTTACAAAAAATTGCTTTGGGTGGAGAAGCATATACCTGTTTATTATCACCTGATAAGAAAGAGCTCTATATCAGTTGCTGGGGTTGTGATAAATTGTATGTTTTTGATACTGAGAAAAGAAATATAGTTACTGAATTACCCGTTGGTGATAACCCTAATGAATTATGCCTGACGCAAAATGGAAAGTACCTCTTTGTTGCCAATTCAAATGATAATTCTGTTTCTATCATTAATGTAATGCAACGAAAAGTAGTTGAAACTGTAAATGCAGCACTTTACCCTGATGCACCCAATGGGTCTACTACGAATGGACTCGCATTAAGCAGCGATGAAAAAACCTTATATATTGCCAATGCAGATAATAATTGTTTGTCTGTATTTGATGTATCCAAACCCGGTCAAAGCAAGAGCAAAGGATTTATCCCGGTTGGCTGGTATCCTACAAATGTAAAAGTGATAGGTAAAAAAATATTTGTGACCAATGGAAAAGGATTTAGTTCTATGGCTAATCCCTATGGCCCTAATCCCTTTGGCAATAAACAAACTGTTCTTTACCAGGAAGGAGACCCTAATAAACCTAAGGATGTACAATATATAGCCGGCCTGTTTAAAGGAACCATGAGTGTGATAGATGCGCCGGATATGAAACAACTGGATATTTATTCGCATGTAGTATATCGCAATACTCCTTATAATAAAGTAAAGGAACTGCTTGCACAGGGAGAAGCAGGAAACCCGATACCCCGAAAAGTAGGTGATAAAAGCCCCATAAAGTATGTGTTTTATGTGATCAAAGAAAATAGAACCTATGATCAGGTATTGGGTGATGTGAAAGAAGGAAATGGAGATCCACGCCTGGTATTATTCGGTGAAAACATAACGCCTAATCAACATGCATTAACCAAAGAATTTGTACTGCTCGATAATTTTTATGTAGATGGTGAAGTAAGTGCTGATGGACATAACTGGACCATGGGTGCTTACGCAACAGATTTTCTAGAAAAGAACTGGGTAAGTAGTTATGGCGGACGAGGAGGAAGTTATGATGCAGAAGGTAATCGTGAAGTGGCTAATAATAAAGGAGGGTTCATTTGGGATCATTGTAAAAAATCAGGCGTGAGTTTCCGCACCTATGGGGAATTCGCAGATAATTATAAAGCGAATATCCCGGTATTAAAAGGTAACCTGTGCCCATATTTTACGGGATTCGATGCAAGGGTAGCAGATACCACACGTTTTTTACAATGGAAAAGAGAATTCGATTCCCTGCTTGCCATTAATGCTGTACCGAGTTTTAATAGTGTTCGTTTTGGGAACGATCACACAGAAGGATTGCGAAAAGGCAGACCAACCCCCTACGCGCATGTAGCCGATAATGATCTCGCGGTGGGTATGTTTGTTGAATACCTAAGCAAAAGCCCTATTTGGAAAGAAACGGTTATTTGTATAGTAGAAGATGATGCACAGAATGGTGCCGATCATGTGGATGCGCATAGAAGTCCTGCGTATCTTGCCGGGGGCTTTGTAAAAAGAAATTTTGTAGACCATACGCCGTATACCACTTCTTCCATGCTGCGGACCATTGAACTGATATTAGGTATTGCTCCCATGAGTCAGTATGATGCTGCTGCCATTCCCCTATGGCGCTCTTTTGCGAATACATCCGATGCAAACGGCTTTACAGCAAAAGCTGCAAAAGTTGACTTAAAAGAAAAAAATACAGCCATGAATGAATGGCAACGAATGTCTGAAAAATTCAACCTGGCCAAAGAAGATGCAGTACCTGATCTGGAATTCAATCTTGTTTTATGGCATGGTATTAAAGGCGATGATATTCCATTCCCTGGCCCCAAAAGAGCCGCATTTTTTAAACCGATTAAGAAGATGGATAATGATTAGGTAGGCTATTAGCTGTTGGCAATTGGTAATATGCATATAATTTATAACATACAAATTTTGTTGCTTAGACGGTCATTAAGTAAAAATAAATAGCCAAAAGCCAATGGCTAAGAGCTAATACCCAAAGGCCAACCGTCTGCTCCATCTACCTTCCCGATACGATAACTATCTTAGTAACGATCTTATCGTTCCCGCTATCGTCTCGTACAATAACCAGGTAAACGCCACTGGCTGGTTTACCGCCTTTGTAATCATGTCCATCCCAGATTGCCTGTCCGCCTAGAGCTCTGGTCTCATATACAAGCCTGCCATTTAATTCAGTGATCTTAACCAATGAATTGGTAACAAGTCCACGGATAGCAATGGTTCCGTTATAGCCTGGTGGTACGGGATTGGGAAATACCAGTACATCTGTATGGGTTGTGAGTCCTTCTGTAGCGGTACTTCTAAAACTGCAGATGCCACTTAATGTAGATATAAATACTTCTCCTGAATAGGGATCAACGGCAATATGGTTTACATCATTATTTAATAATGGACTATTCTCTGAAGTAAAATGATAAATAGTTTTATCTCCTGTAGGAGATAGTAACCACAAACCGTTTTTTGTTCCAATCCATTTCCTGTTATTACCATCCAATGCCATGCATTGTACCATTTCAGTTTTAAACAGGTATCCAGCAAACTGATCCTGTTGTATAACCGGTAAAACTGCATCACAACCCTGGGTGCTGAATATATCAGATATACAGCGAATGATACCTATGCCCTGATCTGTACCCACCCAGATAGATCCGTCTTTGTCTTTTAAAAGACTCAAAACGGTATTGCTGGGTAGATTTCCATTCCCTACACCCTGCCGATAATATCTCCATTTATCATCTGAAGTATTATCAATACTTTGTCCATAATTGAAACAGAAAAGACCATTGTTTTTTGGACTCTGTATCCACAATTGATTGAGATCATCCACGATAATTTGCGCCACTGCATTTTCCAGATGCGAAAAAGGGATAGTAAATGCTTTCCAACTACTATCTGTTTTTCTTGCCAAAAGATTTTGCGGGGCACCATAATTGCTAATCCAGAGGTTATTCATCTGATCAAATGCCAAACCACTTATCCGATAACTACCCGGATCGCCAATGGCATCCTGGATGGCGCTGTTATTTTTGCGATAGATTTTTGGTGAAGAACCATCAATAAAATTTACAAGACCCCCACCATAGCTACCTGCCCAAAGACTTTGGTTTATCGGATCAATGGAAAGACAGATAAAATCTAAGACAGAATCTAAAGCAGGTGTATTGTAATAACCCTGGTAATTCCACAGATCATTTTGAAAACTGTAGATCCCGTTTCTATTATATTGATAATTCCAGGCATTGTTTACGCTTCCTGCCGCAGCATATACAATATGATTATTGATAATTACATCGCCGCTGGCAGCACCAGGTGGTCCGTTCGGAATATAACGTTCAACAGTATTTGAAAAATTAGTGAGCCCGCCAAACTGATCGGCAACCCAAATGGATCCATTGGATAAAATGGCTGATCTTGGCAAAGAAATAACACCGCTTTGAAAGAGAGTTTTCTCAATAGCTCCATTGGTATTCAGTGTTATAACCCTTGCATTTCCTGAAACGGTTCTCTGGCAAACCATTAGTTTATTCTGTGAAGGGGTAATATTGATAATAGGCCAGGCAGTATCAGCATATAAGAATGTCCAGTTATTCCCTTTCTGCATAAAAAGCGAGTCGTTTATTTCTGCAATCAGTGAGTTGTTGGTAAACGAAATATTCTGTACAGCCCCGTTTGGTAAACCATTGCTGCCGCTTACGTTGAGCCAGTTTATAAAATTGGAAGGGTTACTATTGTTAACAGTGATGGTTTTTAATCCTTCATCTGTTGCGGCATAGAAAAAAAATCCATCAGAGCTGAAAGCATTGACCTTAACCTGTCCCCCATTATTACCTATTACCCAGGTATCTTTGATTTCGTAACGGGAAAGATCAGTTACAATAATACCTAAACCAGTACTCATGTATGCGATCCCATTTTTGCAGAAAACATGGTCGATCGTTTTGTTTCCGGTTATAGTACTTCTCAATATATCCCCGATATTTTTTACGGATGCTTTTGTATTCAAAACATCAATATTGCTATTGGTATAGGCAATAACTAATTGTTGAGTGGTAGAATCCCATCCAATACACTGAACGCCAATATCATTCAGCATATTTACTTTGCTATATCTTTCGATTTCGTTGTTTGGATCAACCGAGAAAAGATTGGTGGCAGTAGCGCAATAGATCTTATCTCCTTTTACAACCTGAATTGTATTCTGATAATTCAGGTGCTCTCTCCATTGACCAATGGGGGGTATTTGATTTTGCGAAATTGCAGAGTTGAAGCAGGATAGGATGAAAAAAAAACTGAGTAAACAATTCTTTTGGTAGCTACTAACCGGATGGATGATACAGGTAGAACGGAGAAGCATTGTGGAATAAATAAAAAAAGAATATATGCAGTTTTAAGGTATTGAAAAATTACCCTTTTTTGTAAGGTAAAGGATCAATCAGATTTTTACAATACCATTCTTAATGGCAAAAATAGCCAGCCCTACCCTTGTTTTTACATCCAGTTTTCTGAAAAGATTATCACGGTAAGTATCAATGGTTCGGGGGCTCAGAAACATTTCGTCGGCAATTTCCTTATAGGTTTTTTCAGTACAGATCCATTTTAAAAAGATAAGCTCATTATCAGTGAGGTTACTCATGGTATGCTTATCGTTATCAAATACATCTTCATGATTAATGTACTGCATGAGCTTATTGCTCACGAGGTCATTGATAAAATAGCCGCTGTCCCGAATATTGTCTAAAGCCTCTTTAAATACCATGGGCTTGCTGTCTTTAAGAATATACCCCCTTGCCCCATTTTTCAGCATTCGAATGATAGCTGTGTCATTTTCAAGCATACTCAGTACCAGTATTTTGGCTTTGGGCATATTGGCTTTGAGCCAGCCAGAAGTTTCGTATCCATCCATAACAGGCATGGTAATATCCAACAAAATGATATCCGGGCTATTTTTAGGGTCAAATTTTTCAATGAAATGCTTTCCATTGTTGGCTTCGAGAATAACCTTATAACCCTCAAAAGAATTGATGATTGCTGCCAAGCCAGTTCTCAGCAATTCATGATCGTCAACAAGTGCTACAAGGGTCATAATTTCAATAATTGTGGTTTTATGGTCAAAGTTATGCTAGTTCCGGCACCTAATTGGCTTTTTACATCAACGGTGGCCCCTATGAGTTTTGCCCGGTTGATAATATTTTGTAACCCGATTCCGGGTCTTAATTTTTTCAAAGTATCTGTATCAAAACCAACCCCATTATCACGAATATAGAAAACAGTATGGTTAGGGTTGCTGGTGATATCTACATGTATTTCCGTGGCGGAAGCGTGTTTAATGATATTATTCACAATTTCCTGGATCATACGGAACAGGATGATATCCATATTTGTATCAAGTATATGAAAATCATCTGAAGTTTGGAAAGAAGTTTTGTAATGACCGGTTTTTTCCAGAGAAACCAATAATTGGCGGATGGATTCTACAATACCGATATCATAAATACGGTTGTTTTGCAGGTTATGGCTGATTTCCCTCAAATCCTTAATCGCCTTGCCCAGTAATTCATCTGTCTGGGTAAGCTTGGCTTCATCTGTATTAGTTTTATGAAAAGTGTTAAGGTTTAACCTGGCAAGGCTTAATATCTGGCCGATATTATCATGAATTTCCTGACTGATATAGGTAAATGCCTGTTCCTGTATCTCCAGTTGGGTTTGCAGAAGGGTTTGGGCAAACCGGTTTTTCATCTCTTCTTTCTCTCGTTTATTCTTTCTTTGCCTGCGTAAAAAAACGAATACGATCAGTAAAACAAAACTGCCGATTAATATAAAAAAAACCGAGGCGATTACGATGGTGATGAGGATATCTTCTTGTTGTTTCGGCATAGAAAAAAGGCAATACAGAATGAACCGTATAAAATTACGTTTAAACTATGATTGATGATGCCGTAAATTTTGACTCCCTGCGCCTGAAGATCATTGCTTCTCAGGTATTCAAATAAAGCGTTGATAATTCCAGAGCCCAGGTAAAATATCAGTAAACCACTCGAAATCCAGAAAAAAGGTTGTTTAGATAGCTGTTGGTCTATATTTTCTGGTAAAACGGACTCATAGAAATAGCAGCAGCAGAATATGACTATAAAGAAAGAGCCTAGCAGGAAAGTGTAGGTATTAAAAGTTTTATTAAAGCCTTGCTTAAATAAAATATTCAAGATTACCAGTAATACAAAAACAGGGATGAACCATACTACGATTTTTTTGAAAACCGGTTTTTTGAGGTGTAAATAGAAAAGATAAGAATAAAAGACAAATTCAATGGTTGTGAAAACATTATATATCCAATAATTACGAATAAATTTTGATATATACCAGGTACCTACACATTCAACGACTATCGTTAAAAATAGAAACGGAATAAAATATAGTAATAATTTATTCCGTTTCTTTCTATAAAGAATGATTGCCGTAAAAAAACTTAAAACCTGAAAGTAAAAATAGATACCCAATTGCATATTATATTATGGCCAGATAGCTCCGTGATTGAGTGAGTTATAACTTGTATCACCCCCATCGTTACTATTCGTTTTAATAAAATTACCTTTTGATGGTAAGTTATTATTTACAGTAAAGAAAATGGTTGTTTTGCCAATTTCACTTTTGTCAGCGGTTGGATCTGTGTTATAATCGTATACACCAAAGTTAACATAAACCGAGTCTGATTTATATTTTGATTTCATCGAATTTAGAAAATTCGTAATGTCTTTGAGACTAAAAGCAACATATTGCGTTGCATTAGGGCCGGCTACGTTAATGTACACTGTACGTAACTCTTTTGCATTAGCGCCAGAGATTAAGCCGGGTATAGTAGCTGTAGAAGCAGTATTCATAATAGTACTCTCATCACCTGCGGCAGTAGTAGCGGTATTTTTTGCCTGATCTTTCTGGCAGGCTATTAAAATGATTGCGGTTAACGCAACAAATGCTGCAAAACCTAAATAAGAATTTTTTTTCATAAGTCTGGGGATTTAAAAATCATGGTTAGTTACATTTATATCAGTTGAACACAAGCAAGTTAAGTCAATGGTATTTTTTATTAGATGACAAACGACTTTCTTTAAAAAGATCATTTTTCTAAGTGGATGAAAGACAGAGAGTTAGATTAGATTATTTAATAAAAAACGGTGTTTTTACTGGAAGAATACCGTGAAAACACCGCATAGTTTTAGCTGTTTTAGGGGTGTTTATTTGATTTGTAATCTGTATAGGGGAAATACGCTAACAGGCCAGATGCATGAGTAAGTAACAGATTATTGAATATAAAAAAATTCTATTTATTTCTGGCCTTGTTCAATTAACCTTCTTGATATAACTACGGATAGTTACCCGATTTACCCACCAGATGACTATTAATAAAATAGCAGCAGTAAGTAAAGTAAAGATTGATGGATATACATTTATGAAAATGCCCTGTGATTGTAACAAACCGTGTGTGTAAAATTGCAGTAATGAAATCACTATCACTGAAATACATATGATTAGCAGATTGATAGGGAAGAATTGGCGCATCAAAAATTTTTGGAGCTGGTATGGCGATGCACCTAATATGATTAATAAACCGATTTCCTCTTTACTAGAAGCAATGGTTAGCTGTATAAATAATGTAAATACCAATAATGCAAATGCAAGCATTACTGCTCCTGATAGCCATGAAACACTTACTACAATATCCACTACTTGTCTATACCTGCTGAAGCGGGTTTTTTCTGCATCAGTAACCAGTTGCTTTGAATGTAAATATTTGGTCAGTTGCGGATTTCCCGGATCTTTTGTTTTAATAATCAAACGGGATGGTTTTGTCTGCTGATCTTTTCCAAACCTTGCATTACTCCAGCGCATAAACTCTTCAGGAACCAATAAAGAAGAAATCCTGTCGCTAAACCCAACCACTTTTCCCTGCAAACTGATCATTCCATTCTTTCCATAGATGTTTACTTTAAAAAGAATCATTTTTACCACCTGCTGTGTTAGTTGAGGTAAATTCTGTGAAAAGGAAAATTGGAAATTGTAAAAATCAAGAAACATATTGGGAACGATCAATGGAATATAAGGGGAATTTTCTGTCCATTGCCAATCCTTACCAGCAACATCAATAAATGAATCGGGAACACTTTCAAAAGCGATATCTGTATAAAATGGGAACCGGTCACTATTACTCTGAATAGAGGCCTTGAAGAGGCTTGGACTTAACAAGCCTATTGATTCAACAAAAGGCTGCTTTTTCAGGTCGTTGATATCACTATCCGATAAAGCTGTGTTTCCCAGATTCTGGTCGGTGAGCGATTTATTCACTACGAGGAAATTGGCAATGCTATCCTGGTTCGATTTACTAACCAGTAATTCATTATAATCTGCCTGTATCTGAACTGCCGCCAAAATCAAGAGCATGGCAACAGACAATCCTATTACCGCCAGTACAAATCTTTTACGACCTGATGCTGTTCTGATCAACTTTTTCAGTAGTAAATTCAATCCCTCCATTCGAAAAATTAGCCGTTTATAAATTCAACTCTCTGGTATAATAAAAATGAGTGTCATGCTCCAAATCTGTAATCATCAACCCGGCGCCTCTTTTTTTGCATTCTCTGTCAATCAAATTAGCCGCCCGATCAATATTTTCATTATCCAGATGACTAAAAGGTTCATCCATTATTAACCAGCTAAAAGGTTGAATCAATGCACGAATGATAGCTATTCTTTGCTGTTCACCATAGCTGCATAACCCTGCTCTTTGCTCCAGAATATGGGTAACACCTAATTCAGCAGCCATGCTATCAATCATTTCCTTTGGATAATACGGATCCTGAAGTATTCTTTTTAATTCTATATTCTCTCTCGCTGTCAGATCTGGAAACAAACGAAGATCCTGGAAAACGATACTCAGTTTTTGCTGGCGAATTGTAGCAAGTTCAAAGTCTTTTAATTCTTTGATAGGATTTGAATCAAAGAGGATCGCACCTTCATAATCATTGCGAAGCAGGTAAAGGATATGTATTAAAGTAGTCTTACCTGTTCCGCTTGGGGCTTTGATCTTAATAAATGCTGATTCCTCGAATTGGATAGTCGTGTTCCAAATATCTGAACTCCTTTGCAGGAATCTGTCTTTTAATGGGATGGGTAACAGATTTTGGAATGTGATTGTCATGCAGCCCGATTGATCATTTGATCAGGTAGCGATGGAGAAAAACAGCCTGGTTAGTAAAGCTGTTTTTATCTATCTGCTAATGTAAAAAATTAGTTTGTGCGTATAATTGCAGGTACTCCACCCGGAAATATTTTTTCGTCCATTTCCTTTTCTTTTTTTGCCTTTATGCGCATATCAACAGCAATATCAGTGAGTAAACTGGTTAATGTAACCAGACTGTTCTGCTTTTCGTTTTGCATCCTTATTTCGAAAGAAGCTTTCAGGCTTTTTCCTTCAAAATTATCGGATGTGGCTATGATATCTTTGAACGTAGCTTTGGCAGTGGTAAGGGAATGGTTATACGATCCGGATGATTCTTTAATAAAACCATTGAGCGTAGTAGCAATATCTACATAGAAAACAGTTGATTTTCCTTTAAACCGGTCCAATGCATCTTTCGCAATGGTTGCGTTGCTACTACCGGCTATATACTGTGTATAGGTAAGAGAATCACTGGCTATAATCAGATTCTTATCATCAGCCACAATAAACAAGCCCATAAATGAAACCAACCCTCCAGCTTTATAAGTATCTTTTTGTTTTACCAGGATGCCTTGCTGAACGGCTTTGTCCATGATTTTGGTAAAACTGATTTTATCACCTACGGGGGCACTGATGATCATTTTTCCGAAAGGTTTACTTCTCATCTTATTCTTTTCATCCGTTTTCTGCAAGGGATCTGAATCAGTTCTGCCCAAATCAGAAATAACCACAGCGATATCGCCTTTTAAGGATTTATACAAATCCTGGCTCGTAAATCCAACCTTTTCCAAAGCATTATTTACCAATCCTTCTACTTCCAGTTGTTTCAGAATGCCTCCGAATATTTCCGGGTTAAATGAGGCGAGTATAATGCCATTGATATTTTGGGATGGATAATGTTCTATCATCGACAGATTCACGGTTGGTCCTGCATATTTAGATAAAACGCTCCCAAGTAATTCATTGGTATAAGCGGTTGATTTGGCAACAATCTTGCCATCATCAAAACTTAATGTAGCCGTTGAATAATTGTTTTTTAATAATTCTTCCAGTTTGGGAATCTGGAATGGAAACATATTTAAAGCTGCAATCGAAGAATTTCCACTGGTAAAAGTATAACCATCCGCTTTTTCTTTAAACATGCCCGTAAAAATTTCCACATCAGCCAGCGACTCGTTTAGCTTTTGCGTGAAATAACGATCCACTTCCTTCTTCATTTCTGCTTCTGTATTTTCTTCGGCAGGTTGTTTAAATGTCATTG
>CAIWKU010000117.1 GCA_903913355.1 uncultured Bacteroidota bacterium
ATCGGCCCTTTCTTTTCAATTTGTGGCATTGATGAAACTTTTATCAAAGAATCTGGCGAAACGTGGAGCGGTTATCATGCTATAAATGTCGTAACGGTATCGCCATACAAAGAGTTTGAGCACGATTTTAATTATCTTAGAGAGCAGATAGAAACGAGTTTTCCCAATCACAAGTTTGTACCTTTTACGATTTGTCAAAGTTACATTAAAGACATCCATGTATTGGGACATACATATGGTGAAGAATGTAGTGTGTACAGCGCTCTTTTTAATTGTTTTCTTGATCGTTATTATGGTAGAAAAAATCGTGGTGATACACTTTATGGGTTTGATAAAAGTGAATTTCTAAAGGTTACCCTTGGGCCACCACCGCTGGTCAATAAGCATGATTAGCACATTAAATTTAGAATCCTTATCTTTGTATATGTCCGATCTCGAAAGCATAAAAAGTACCTTGTTGGGTCTGAAACCTGAATTATCCAAAAGATATTCGGTTTCGGCTATTGGCTTGTTCGGTTCTGTGGTTCGGGATGATTTTAATGTTGATAGCGATATTGACATTTTAGTTGATTTTGACGGGCCTATAGGCATCGGGTTTATCGCACTGGCGGATGAACTTGAAAAGGAATTGAACCATAGAGTCGACCTGGTTTCGAAAGCTGGAATTAAGGATAAATACTTTAAAGAGATCGAGTCAGAGATAGTATACGTCTAAAAAAGTACCCAAACTTTTATTATAGATTTTCTTAAATTTGATATTATAAAATTAAATGCCATGACTGTTTTACAAATTCAGGTACCGGAACAAAAAGAGAAAGAGATCAGGCTTATGCTACAAGGAATGGGTATTGCTGTAAAAAAAGTAAAGGCAGAAAATTCATTTACAAAAAAGATTAAAGACGCAGTTCGGGAAATGAATGATGTTAAAGCAGGCAAAATCCAGGCACGAGACTTTGACGATCTGCTGAATGAGTTATGAGTTAAAAAGTCTGCCGGGTTTTGATAAGAGTGTTAAAGCGCTTCTCAAAAAATATCCTTCATTTAAAAATGATCTGGTTGCACTTAAGAAATTGCTTTTAGAGAACCCAAAAACAGGTATTTCGATAGGCAATTCATGTTATAAGATACGATTATCGATATCCGGTAAAAACAAAGGCAAAAGCGGTGGTGCAAGAGTTATAACGCACGTTATAGCTATCGATCAGACCAAAGGAATCATTTATCTTTTAGCTGTGTACGATAAATCTGAACAAGGAACCATTTCTGACAGCCACCTAAAAGAATTACTAAAAGAAATCAGATAGGTATCCATATCCTATTTATCTCGCCAAGAAACAAAGCCTTCGCCATAATGATGTAAATTATTAAATTTTCGGCTTCCGGTCATGGCAGGTTAACAGATTATTACCCTAAATTCGTATAAATCAATTTATACCTATTATGGACAATAACGGATCTCAGCCTCTGGCTGATGTAAGTAAAAACGAGGCCAAATGCCCGTTTCACGGCGGGGCGTTAAAACAAACAGCAGGAGCCGGCACGCGCAACCGCGACTGGTGGCCAAACCAGCTAAAACTGAACATCCTTCGCCAATATTCGGCATTATCCAACCCGATGGACGATGGTTTCAATTATGCTGAGGAGTTTAAAAGCCTTGACCTGGCTGCTGTAAAGAAAGATATTTTCGAATTGATGACCACCTCGCAGGATTGGTGGCCGGCCGATTATGGACATTATGGCCCTTTCTTTATCAGGATGGCCTGGCA
>CAIWKU010000118.1 GCA_903913355.1 uncultured Bacteroidota bacterium
AATCATTGTGAGGGTAAAGCCCCCTTCCCCCACACAGCTGAAGCAGTTCAAAGGGGAATCTTGTGTATTCTGGCCACGCAGATAAAAGTAAATGGTAAGCTAACCGCCTGGTGTGCCCAGTATAATAAAAAAACATTGGAGCCTGAAATGGCCAGAAAATTTGAATTGGTTTCTATCAGCGGAAATGAATCGGTAGGTGTTGTGCGTTTTTTGATGCGAATTAAAAATCCTTCTCTCCAAATTAAACAATCTATCATGGCAGCGGTCGATTGGTTTCAACAGGTGAAGATAGAAGGATATAAATATGTGGATATACCCGCACCCAATGAACCGAAAGGCAAGGACCGGGTTATTTTGCCGGAAACAGGTAGTACGCTTTGGGCAAGATTTTATGAAATTGGTACCAATCGCCCCTTTTTCAGCGGAAGGGATAGCATTAAGAAATACGATGTAAAAGAAATAGAATCGGAAAGAAGGAATGGGTATGCCTGGTATGGCACCTGGCCCGAGAAATTAATCAATACAGAATATCCCGAATGGGCCAGGCAAAACCTGAAATAAAATAGAAACAGTAATGCAGTTATCAAGAAAAATACTATCCAAATTATATCTGCCAGGTCTGGATGCCCCGCAGGATTCCTTATTTACCCTTCCGGTTAGGGTATTGCAATTTGGAACAGGTGTTTTATTAAGGGGATTGCCTGATTATTTTATTGATAAAGCCAATAAACAAAACGTGTTTAATGGCAGGGTGCTCATAGTTAAATCAACGGATAATGGGGCAGTAGATGCTTTTAAAGAACAGGATGGATTATATACCCTTCTGGAACGAGGTTTTGTGAATGGGGTTAAATCAGAGAAAACCTATATTAATGCCTCTGTCAGTAGCGTATTATCTGCAGTGAATGAATGGGAAGCTATTGTACAATATGCCGCAGACCCTGCTATGCAAATCATCATTTCCAATACAACAGAAGTAGGTATTGTTTTTCTGCAAACAGATGTGGATGCACAACAACCTAGTTCTTTTCCTGGAAGAGTGTTGGATTTTTTGCAAAAGAGGTATACAGCGTTTGAAGGAACTGAGGAATCGGGCATGGTAATCATTCCAACAGAACTCATACCGGATAATGGAACAAAATTAAAAGAGATCGTTCTCAGATTGGCTTCAGCAAAAGGATTGTCCGGCGATTTTCTTAGATGGCTGAATACAGCCAATGATTTCTGCAATTCACTGGTAGATTGTATTGTTCCGGGTAAAATGGCGGTACAGGAACATACGGCAACAGAAAAAACGTTGGGATATGAAGATCAATTGATGATTATGACCGAGCCTTATCGTTTGTGGGCTATCGAAACGGTTAGGGAAAGAACCCAACAGATTTTATCATTCAGCAAAGTAAATCCGGGAGTAGTGATTGCGCCGGATATTAATAAGTTCAGGGAGTTGAAACTTCGTTTATTAAATGGTACGCATACTTTTTCCTGTGGGCTGGCGCATCTTTTGGGATTCAAAACCGTAAAAGATGCCATGGGTGATCCTGATTTTAATGAATATATTTCCCATCTCATGTTACAGGAGATTGCACCCTTGGTGGTATCGGATCAGATAAGTACGACTGAAGCAACTGTTTTTGTTGAACAGGTAATTGATCGGTTCAAAAATCCTTATATAGAGCATTTATGGTTGAATATTACGATGCAGTACACGTCTAAAATGACCATGCGAACGGTTCCATTATTGGCAAAGCATTATGAAATTAGTGGAGAGCTGCCAGACTGTATGGCATTGGGATTCGCGGCTTTTATTGTTTTCATGCGGTCAGCAAAAGAAACAGACGGGCGTTTTAGAGGAGAATACAACGGGCAATCTTACCTGATACAGGATGATAAAGCGATTCTTTTGTATAATCAATGGCAGGAGAATAGTTTTGAAAACAGGGTAGTGAATATATTAAAAGATGAAGCGATATTTGGGAAAGATCTTACCCTTTATCCAGGTTTTGTGGAAGCTGTTCAGCAGTATACAATGCTGATTCAAAAAGATGGCGCCACCACAACCCTTCATTCATGGGTAGCAAAAAATAATTCGCATGAGTAACAAAAGAAAAGTTTTACAGGTACACCCTTCCGATAATGTTTTGGTAGCCTTGGTGGATCTGGCGAAAGGAGAAACCATTTCGTTCAATGGCGTTAATTACCTTTTACTGGAAGATATCGCTGCCAAGCATAAATTCTTTATGCAGGATCTGCAACCCGGCGATCCGATATACATGTATGGTGTGTTGGTAGGTAAAGCACAGATAGACATAAAGAAGGGTTCACGGATGAATACAACCAACACCAAACATGCAGCCGAACCCTTCGCTTTCAGGCCAAGTCATTACCAATGGCAGGCACCGGATGTATCAAAATTTGCCAACAGAACCTTTAATGGCTATCATAGACAGGATGGAAGGGTAGGGACCGCCAATTATTGGTTATTTATTCCTACCGTATTCTGTGAAAACCGAAACCTGGATGTGATTCGTGAAGCTTTACATACACAGCTGGGCTATGCAGTTACAGATAAATACAAACAGAAAACACAATTATTACTGGAGTTATACAAATCCGGTTCTGATATATCCAATGCAGATCTTGACATCAAAGAATCGCTTGTTAATACACAAAGAGTATTTAAAAATGTGGACGGAATAAAGTTTCTGAATCACCAGGGCGGTTGTGGAGGAACTAGACAGGATGCGGCTACTCTGAGTAAACTTTTAGCCTCTTATGCAGACCATCCCAATGTAGCGGGCATTACAATCCTTAGTTTGGGTTGTCAGAATCTACAAACGCAAAACCTGCTGGATGATATCAAAAAGCATAACCCGAATTTTGATAAGCTGATGTTTGTGTTTGAACAACAACAATCACAAAGTGAGGACCAACTGATTACTGATGCCATCAGGAAGACCTTTAGCGGGTTAATAGAAATTAATAAAATAGAGCGCAAGCCTGCATCATTGGATAAATTGTGTATTGGTGTGAAATGCGGAGGCAGTGACGGTTTTAGTGGCATATCCGCAAACCCGGCAGTAGGTTATTGCTCAGACCTGGTAGTGGCATTGGGCGGTAAAATATTATTAGCAGAATTCCCGGAATTATGTGGTGCAGAACAACAGTTAATTGACAGAACGGTGGATGAAGCAGCTGCCAAAAAATTTATTCACCTGATGCGCAGTTATAACCAGGCTGCAGAAAATGTAGGATCGGGATTTGATATGAATCCATCTCCCGGAAATATCAAAGATGGATTGATTACAGATGCCATCAAAAGTAATGGGGCCGCTAAAAAAGGTGGCACATCTCCGGTTGTGGATGTACTTGATTATACCGAACCTGCTTTGAAACCCGGGTTAAGTTTAGTTTGCACACCCGGAAATGATGTAGAAGCTACTACCGGTAAAGCCGCCAGTGGTGCCACTTTGATCCTGTTTACAACTGGCCTTGGCACGCCAACCGGCAATCCTGTTTGTCCAACTATTAAAGTAGCTACCAACTCAAGTTTGACCAGAAAAATGGGGGATATTATTGATATCAATACGGGACCCATTATCGACGGGGAAAAAACAATTGAAGAAATGGGAGAAGAAATACTTGAGTATTGTATAAAAGCTGCCAGTGGCGAAATTATCCCGAAAGCAGTATTGCTGAATCAGGACGATTTTATCCCCTGGAAACGAGGGGTAAGTTTATAATGAAATGGGTAGGATTTGACTAAGAAATTATTGAATTAAAGAATTTGTATGAAAAGCTTTCTGGATGAACATTTTTTATTGAACAACAAAACGGCACAGCATCTGTATCATACCTATGCCAAGCATATGCCTGTGATAGATTATCATTGCCATCTTTCACCACAGCAAATTGCGGAAGACCACCAGTTTCAAAACCTGACACAGATTTGGTTGGCTGGCGATCATTATAAATGGCGTGCCATGCGTACAAATGGTGTAGATGAAAGCTATTGCACAGGTAATAAAACAGACAAAGAGAAATTTGAAAAATGGGCGGCTACCGTTCCATATACACTAAGAAACCCTTTATACCATTGGACGCATTTGGAATTGCAACGGTATTTCGGGATAACTGATATTCTGAATAGTAATAGCGCAGAAAAAATATATGAAGCCTGTTCTGCACTCATAAGTACACCTGCAAATTCCGTAAAAAATATATTGCGGAAAATGAATGTGGCGCTGGTGTGTACCACCGATGATCCCATTGATTCATTGGAATACCATATTCAATTGAAAAAAGACGGATTTGAGATACCCATACTGCCGGCATTCAGACCCGATCAGGCCATGAATGTGAGCAATGCGGATAAGTTTAATGGCTATTTGAAAAAATTAGAATCCATTACTGGTATTTCTATTTCTTCTTTTGATGATTTTCTGTTTGCTCTTCAAAATCGACATGATTTCTTTGCGTCGGTGGGTTGTAAAGTATCAGATCATGGCCTGGAAGAAATACATGCAGATGATTTTACCGGTTCGGAAATTGATACCATCTTTAATAAAATACATGCAGGAAAACAATTGAACGAATCCGAACAGCGTAAATTCAGGTCAGCAATGTTGATACATTTTGCAGAATGGGATTGGGAAAAAGGCTGGGTTCAGCAATTTCACCTGGGTGCTTTGAGAAATAATAATGCAAGAATGTTACAGCAACTGGGTCCTGATACCGGATGGGATTCAATTGGCGATTTTTCGCAGGCCCGGTCCCTCGCTTTTTTTCTCAATAAACTGGATAGTGATAATAAACTCGCCAAAACCATTATTTATAACCTGAATCCGGCCGATAATGAATTAATGGCTACGATGATCGGGAATTATAATGATGGGTCAGTGGAAGGTAAGGTACAATTTGGTTCGGCCTGGTGGTTTCTTGACCAGAAAGATGGGATGGTAAAACAAATCAATGCATTATCCAATATGGGATTGCTAAGTAAGTTTGTAGGTATGTTAACCGACTCAAGAAGCTTTCTTTCTTTTCCAAGACATGAATATTTCAGAAGAATCTTATGCAATCTCTTTGGTGAGGAAATTGAAAATGGAGAACTACCCAATGATATAGAATGGGTGGGTAAAGTAATAGAGGATATCTGTTTTTATAATGCCCGATCTTATTTTGGCTGGCAATCCCTGATACCTGACCCCAAGGGGTAATAGTACTCAATCGGTCATGATCATTACCTGCCATGCAAACGTTTTCGTAATGAAACCTTTGCTGTAACGGGTGATTAGTCATCTTTGTATTCCCGTACGGGTAACCGAATCATTGCTAGTTTAAAAAATCATATATGACTACATCTTTTGAAGATCAGTTAGCACAAATATTTGTGGAAGAAAACGAGATCCCTGAAATCTATCGGCTCAGTCAGGAAATTCACCAGCGCGAATATTTATGCAATGGTGAGATGAAGCAATGGAATGGGAAAGTGCATGAAGTATATTCTCCTGTTTGTATAAGAACTGACCAGGGACTTCAGCGCAAATTAATTGGCACTTATCCGGTATGTTCTGAAATAGAAGCTTTTGAAGCATTGGATGCAGCAGTTACAGCATACGATAGTGGGCGGGGTAAATGGCCAACCATGAGCGTAGCAGACAGGATAGCTTGTGTTGAAAAATTTGCAGGCAAAATGCGCGAGCAGAAAGAGATCGTTGTAAAATTGATCATGTGGGAGATAGGTAAATCTTATCTCGATTCAGTAAAAGAATTCGACAGAACCCTCGAATATATTTTTGCAACCATTGATGCACTCAAGGACGTTGATAGAGACTCATCCCGTTTTACGATAGAACAGGGAATTGCTGCCCAGATTAGAAGGTCGCCACTCGGCGTGGTACTTTGTATGGGTCCCTTTAACTATCCCCTTAACGAAACATTTACCACTTTGATCCCCGCGATCATTATGGGAAATACTTTATTATTCAAACCGCCCAAGCACGGTACTTTATTGCATTATCCATTATTGGAGGCCTTTAAAGATTCATTTCCCAAAGGAGTCGTAAATACAATTTATGGAAGAGGAAATGTGATCATTCCCGGCCTAATGAAATCGGGTAAAATCAATGTGCTAACCCTGATCGGCTCCAGTAAAGTAGCTAATGAACTAAAAAAACTTCACCCCAAAGTAAACAGGTTACGGGCTATTCTCGGATTAGATGCAAAGAATGCGGCCATTATTACGGCGAAAGCAGATATACAACTGGCGGTACAGGAAACTGTACTGGGTAGTCTTTCTTTTAATGGACAGCGTTGTACGGCATTAAAAATTGTATTTGTTCAGAAAGAAATTGCAGATGAATTTGTTCGGGAATTATGTTCCGAAGTCAACAAATTAAAATTTGGTATGCCCTGGGAAAAAGGAGTGTCTTTAACGCCTTTGCCGGAACCCAATAAGCCGGCTTATTTAAAAGAGTGTATTGAAGATGCGATAGCCAATGGTGCCCATGTAATGAATGAGCATGGTGGTGCGGTTTTGGAATCTTTTGTTTATCCCGCCGTACTATTCCCGGTAAATAATACAATGAAATTATATAGAGAAGAACAGTTTGGCCCATTGATACCGGTGGTTCCTTTTAATGAACTGGAAGAAACCATTGAATACCTGATTGAATCGCCTCATGGACAACAGGTAAGTATCTTTAGTAATGACCAGTACGAATTAGCTTCTCTGATAGATCCACTCGTAAACCAGGTAAGCAGGGTGAACGTGAATTGTCAGTGTCAGCGCGGACCAGATGTGTTTCCATTTACGGGAAGAAAAGATAGTGCGGAAGGAACTTTATCTGTTGTGGATGCGCTTCGTTCTTTTTCTATCCGTTCGCTCGTTGCAGCCAAACTAACAGAAAGCAATAAGCAATTAATCAACGATATTGTGAATGGACAAGAATCGAATTTTTTAAGCACCAAATTCATTTTCTGATATGGTTGATCAACAATTATTTAATCTTAGCGGTAAAACGGCCCTGGTAACCGGATGTAATAAAGGGATTGGTAAAGCCATGGCCATTGGATTAGCGGAAGCAGGTGCTGATATCATTGGCGTTTCGGGTTCTTTGGAACTGAGTGGTAGCGATATTGAAAAAAAGGTACAATCCCTTGGCAGATCATTCAAAGCCTATGCTGCCAATCTTTCTGACAGAGAAAAATTATATGCTTTCATACAACAGCTACATGCTGAAAACCCGGTGATTGATATTCTTATCAATAATGCGGGCACTATCATGAGAAAACCTGCAGCAGAGCATCCCGATGAGTATTGGGATTCAGTACTGGCCCTTAACCTTGATACTCCGTTTATTTTAGCCAGGGAGATTGGCAAGAAAATGATTGAAAGAGGAAGCGGTAAAATAATTTTCACCTGTTCCTTATTGAGTTTTCAAGGCGGAATCAATGTACCTGGATATGCAGCCAGTAAAGGAGCATTGAGTAGTCTGATAAAAGCATTGGCTAATGAATGGGCATCAAAAGGAATTAATGTAAATGGAATTGCACCGGGATATATTGCAACAGATAATACAGTAGCCTTACGAAATGACCCCGATAGAAGCGCTTCCATTTTAGCCAGGATACCCGCAGGCCGTTGGGGAGAACCGGAAGATTTTAAAGGCCCCGTCGTTTTTCTGGCATCCGAAGCAGCGAATTATGTTAATGGAACTATATTGGTGGTGGATGGTGGATGGATGGGGAGATGATTTTTCCTATTCATATATTAAAATACTAGTGGTAGCGATTAAAAAAATAAAACATGGAAATACGATTTCAAGCCAGCCCGAAAGAAGTAAAAGGAATGAGTACAGAAGAACTTCGTTCCAATTTTCTAATTCAGCAATTAATGCAGCTGGATACTTTGCGTCTTGTTTATTCACATTTTGATCGGGTGATTATTGGAGGCGTTAAACCGGCAGATAAAAAAGTGTCCCTGCCCAATGAACCTGAATTGAGGGCAGACTATTTTTTAGAAAGAAGAGAGATCGGGATCATTAATGTAGGCGGTGCAGGAACAGTTGAAGCAGATGGTATACATTACAATCTTGAAAAACTCGATGCATTGTATCTGGGAAAAGGAACAAAATCGGTTATATTTTCCAGTGTCTCCAAAGATAACCCTGCTGCTTTTTTTCTGATGTCAACAACGGCACACCAGGAGTACCCGAATGCGAAAATGAAAAAAGAAGAAGCTTCCCCGGTAGCATTGGGCGAAACAGCAACTGCGAATAAAAGAACCATTTATAAATATATTCATCAGGACGGGATTAAAAGTTGTCAGTTGGTAATGGGACTCACCGTATTAAGTGAAGGAAGCGTTTGGAATTCAGTTCCACCGCATACCCATACCCGCAGAATGGAAGCGTATTTCTATTTTGACCTGCCCGAACAGCATCGCGTATTTCATTTGATGGGTGAGCCAACAGAAACCCGGCATATTGTAATGGCTAACCATGAAGCAGTGATCTCTCCACCCTGGTCTGTACATTGTGGACCCGGAACAACCCATTATGGATTTATTTGGGCGATGGCAGGTGAGAACTATACATTCACCGATATGGATCCTGTAGCTATTGCAGAGATGCAGTAAGGAGTTGCCAAATTAAGTAAGCCACAGATTAGCATATCTGTGGCTTACTGATTGTAACCTGGTAGTAATAACAAAAGCCCCTCTTATATCTTCACTTTAATGACAAGCTTCTTAATCAGATCATCACCAATCATAGGAGCATGTACATCTTCCGGATAAAAAATGGCAAACTGGCCATCGGTTAATCCAAAAAACATATCCGGAGAATCATTATAAAACATAACATCTTTCTCGGGATTGTATTCTCCCCTGGGTGAAATGCAGGTATTCCGTGGTTTCCAGCCAATGGTTTCTTTACCCTTGATACAAACCTGGATATCAATATGTGCATTATGACATTCAAATTTAGCCGTACTATCTGCTGCTGTGGTTCCCTGTTTATCAGATACGATACCACGGATATTATCACCATCAATGTCAAACTTGCCAATTTCTAGAGATAAAAGATCTGTACTAAGTATATATGCAAACGCTTTTTCAAAAAGTGGATGAATGGAAATGTACTTCGAACTGTTTTGAATACTGTCAACTATCATTTATAATAATTTTACAATCCTTTATATTATCTGAAACTAAGCGAATGGTTATCGTTGTACACGACCAGAGCCATCCCCTTTCATCAATTCCTTTACTTCATTGAGCGTTGCATGATTCAGATCGCCAGGAATCGTATGTTTAATGGCAGAAGCAGCCACACCAAA
Organism: uncultured Bacteroidota bacterium; assembly: GCA_903913355.1. Lineage (GTDB taxonomy): Bacteria > Bacteroidota > Bacteroidia > Chitinophagales > Chitinophagaceae > Sediminibacterium. Next base: position 9,343 of record CAIWKU010000118.1, read on the forward strand.
TTCAGCAGCTTCATTCATGGGCATACCGCTAACCAGACCATAAATAAACCCGCTCGCAAATGAATCCCCACTTCCTACACGGTCAACGATTCTTACTTCATACTGTTTGGAATGGTAAAATTCAGTGCCATCATATACCAGGGCACTCCATCCATTATCGGAAGCACTATGACTTTCCCGTAAAGTAGAAGCAATGTATTTGAAACCGAACTTGGCTTTCATTTGCTGAAACACGTCTTTATATCCATCCAGATTCAACTCACCCTTGGTTACATCTGTTCCTTTGCTGGTGAAACCAAGCGTGGTATCAGCATCTTCTTCATTACCGATACAAACATCCACATTTTGACAAAGACGGGTCATTACTTCCCTGGCTTTTTCTTTACTCCATAATTTTTTGCGATAGTTCAGGTCAATACTTGTCGTAATACCTTTTGCTTTGGCAGCTTTTAATGCAGCTTCTGTTAAAGCAGCCGATTTATCGCTAAGAGCAGGGGTAATACCGGTGGTATGAAACCAGCTGGCACCATCTAATATTTTATCAAAATCAAATTCACTGATATCCACATCAGCGATGGAAGCGCCGGCACGATCATAAATTACCTGGGAAGCACGCATAGAAGCCCCGGTTTCCAGGAAATAGATCCCCAATCGCTTACCCCCACGGGCGATAAACTGGGTATCCACGCCATAACGGCGAATATGGTTAATCGCAGCCTGACCCAAGGCATTATCCGGAACTTTGGTTACAAAAACCCCGTTTAACCCATAATTGGAAAGGGCTACAGCCACATTGGCCTCACCTCCACCATAGGTAACATCAAAACTGTCGCTCTGAACAAATCTTTGAAAACCCGGGGTGGAGAGTCGCATCATGATTTCCCCCAGGGTGACTACTTTTTTAGACATAACAATCGTGTTTTATGAATAACTGGATGATTGAGAAAATATATTAATTAACTTGAAGGCCTTTGCAGCAAAGTTGTTTAATATTTACCCGAAAGAAAAGAAATAAGGGGTGATTTAGTGAATAAAAATACGCAATCGTTTGCGTAATAAAATATACGTGTTTTCTACATTTTCGGATAACATTGCTACACGAAAAACAGCCATAATGGAAAAGAAAGCAGCAATTATCGATTTAATCCCCCAACAGGGTATTCTCCCCCTTTATTTTTATAAGGATACTACCGTTAGTATCGAAGTCCTGAAAGCTTTATATGCAGCAGGTATCAGAGCAGTTGAATACACCAATCGCGGAGAAGCCGCTCTGAGCAATTTTAAAGAAATGCGCAAAGTATGTGATGCCGAATTACCAGGTATGTATCTGGGTATCGGCACAATCAAAAACGGAGAAATGGCACAAACCTTTATAGATGCCGGAGCAGATTATATCATTTGTCCGGGTTTGGTTGAATCCGTTGCAGCCGTAGCTGATAAAAATAAAACCTTATGGGTACCGGGTTGTATGACTCCCTCTGAAATTATTAAAGCAGAAACCCTGGGTGCCAGAATGATCAAATTATTCCCAGGCAATATTCTCGGTCCGGGTTTTCTTTCAGCAATCAAAGAAATCTTTCCGGGACGTTTGTTCATGCCTACCGGGGGGGTGGAATTGGATAGAGACAATATAGCCTCTTGGTTTAAAGCAGGGGTTTGTGCAGTGGGTATGGGTAGCAAACTGATCACCAAACAATTGCTCGAAGCAAAAGATTATGCACAAATAGTAACCGCCACAAAAGAAGTATTAGCGATTATCCAGTCAATTAAATCCTGATCATGACCACCGAGAAAATGGGTAAATATCGATGGACCATCTGTTCATTGCTATTCTTTGCTACCACGATCAACTATATTGACCGCAGTGTGATTAGTTTTTTGAAATCTACGTTCACTGAAAATCTGCATTGGACTGATGGAGATTATGCCAATGTGGAAATAATTTTTAAAATATTTTATGCGCTGGGTTTATTGGGTGCGGGGCACCTCATAGATAAACTCGGTACCAAAATCGGATATGCCCTGGCCACTTTTCTATGGAGCCTGGCAGGTATTGCAACGGCATTGGTGAATACAGTAGGCGGATTTCAGATAGTGCGTGGTGCATTGGGTGTTGCCGAAGCAGGTAATTTTCCAGCTGCAATAAAAACAGTAGCAGAATGGTTTCCTAAAAAAGAAAGGGCATTGGCCACTGGTATCTTTAATTCAGGTGCAAATATAGGAGCCATCATTACGCCTTTAACCGTTCCTTTTATTGTGGCAAACTGGGGTTGGCAATGGGCATTTATACTTACCGGTTTGTTGGGTTTTATCTGGTTGATCTTTTGGTTTATACTCTATGAAATTCCTCGCAAACACAAACATATTTCAGCAGCAGAATTGCGACTGATTGAAAGTGATAAGGATGAAGAAAAGGGCAGCGTAGCAGATGATACATTGCCTAAAATGTCATGGTCCAAATTATTAGGATTCAAACAAACCTGGGCATTCGCAATAGGTAAATTACTCACAGATCCTATCTGGTGGTTTTATATTTTCTGGCTTCCCGATTTTTTTGAGAGTATGTATCATATGAAAATTACAGCTGCCAGCTGGCCGGTTGCTACTGTATACCTGATTTCTAC
>CAIWKU010000119.1 GCA_903913355.1 uncultured Bacteroidota bacterium
TCTATTCATATTTGTCTATCGCTTAAAACATGCGGTTACAAATAATGATGCACAATATCGAAGAACAGACAAAGCAAAAAAGAGCATCGGCTGTTCCGGATGAAATCTTTGGTTTCACGGACATAAACGGTGCTAAACGTATTACGGGACTTTCCATTAGTGCAATTTATAAGATGACTGCCAGGAATGAGCTCCCTTTTTACAAACCATCGGGCAAGCTGCTTTTTAAAATCAGCGAACTGATTGAATGGATTGAGCGATCAAGGAATTAATGTCATGCCTATCTAAGAAGAGAAAGGCGATTATAGAGGTAAGAAAAAGCCAATCATTTGATGATGCAGATGATAGTAGCCAGGTGTGGTGAAGGCGGAAGACGATTATGTAACGTGAGTTGCAATTTTATTAAAAATTTTAAAACGCCCACAATGGGAAAAGAAAACACGCTGAATAGCACAGAGCCTGTAAAACAGGCACAGATGGTGAACCAAGTATGGAGGCCTTTATCGGTTTTCCTAATGGAGCTTGGAAAAAATTACGAAAGTACCCTGAGGTACTTCCAATATTATGTATTGATCGATTGTGATCATTGCTGGGAAGAAAGTATACTTCGTAATGGGGTGATCCAGCCAGTATCGTATGTGGATACAGATCCCCATACCGGAATCGAATCCAGGATAAAATTTGATCTGGTATCTCCTCATGGTGAGGAGTACTTCAGCTCCTTTTTCAATGAGAACTGAAGTTGAATGCAAATAAGGGAGTGGCATATTGCTGCTCCCATTTTTAAAATAATCCAATGAAAAACGTAAATACATTTCAAGAAGCGAATCATTCCCAGCTTAGTTTCGATTTTAAAGGAGATAATGCGCAGCAGACAATCTCCAATATCAATAATCCCAACAACCCATTTAACATGTTCGAGGTTGAATATAAGGGTATGCCACAGGTTGTAAAAAAAATATATGAATCACAGCCTTCGGAGCATGAAGCGGCTATGGCCTGTTTTGCTGCAATAGTTGTTTTATCTGGAATGATGATCAATGTAAGTGGTGTATATCACCATAAAAGAGTTTTTCCCAATCTTTTCTTGATTGTTTTGGCCGCAGCGGCTTCTGGTAAAAGCACAATTTCGCTTTCCCGAAAGTTGGTGATGCCCGTTCACGATATCATTATAACTGAAAGTAAACGACTGGAGCAACAGTATAAGATAGAGATGCTCCAATACCAAAATGCGATTAAAAGGGGTAGTACTCCTATCATTCCAGAAAGGCCACCTTTTCGGGTAGTGCTGATACCGGCAGATATAACTCCTTCAAGGCTTGTACAGCATTTAGCAGATGCAGAGGGTATAACCCCCACAATACTGATTGAAGAGGAGATTGATACCAGTACGGCAAGTAAGAAGGCAGGAGGTGATTTTTCTTATGTTCTACGCAAAGCAGCTTCAGGTGAAACCATTAGCCTAAGTAGAAAAGGTGAGAACCAGTATGTTGAATGTAATAACCCCAAACTTGCGTTGATAATGAGCGGTACAATGGATCAGATTACAGGGTTAATCCGTAATGCTGAAGATGGTTTGTATTCCAGGTCGCTATTTTATCATTTCAATGCCGGGGTTGAGTGGCAAAATGTAGCTCCCTGTCCTGATTGTGTAAACCTGTCAGATTTGTTTAACAAGGCTGGTAAAGAATACTTAGCGATATACCAGTACTTAAGCCAGGATGAAACAGAGGTGCGGCTCACAGAAGCACAATGGGACAAGTTAAACGGGTTTGGAGAAAGCCATTTACATCAGCTATACAATTTTCATGGGGAAGAAACCTCTGCTTTGGCAAAGCGTCATGCCCTTATGGTTTTCAAAATATGCATGGTTCTGTCCGGTATCAGAAAATATGAGCAAAAAAGCAGTTCGCCTATTATTTACTGCACTGATCAGGACTTTCAGATAGCAATAAATATGGTATCGAAATCCTTGAAATCCAGCCTTTATATTATTCGTCAGTTGCCGAAATCAACCTCTGAAAGATTGCTCAATCAAAAGAAGGCATTTTTTGATCAGTTGCCGGAAAGGTTTACCCGGAAAGA
>CAIWKU010000120.1 GCA_903913355.1 uncultured Bacteroidota bacterium
ATAATTGTACTTTGTTAGGTATTTCCATCAACTTATTCAACGGTCACACTTTTTGCAAGGTTTCTGGGTTTATCCACATCTAATCCTTTTGCAAGGCCTACATAATAACTCAAGAGTTGTAGTGGAACTACACTAAGTAATGGAGCAATTACTTCATCTGCATCCGGAACGGTCATTACATCATCTGCCATACCCGGAATCACTTCATCGCCAAAGGTGGTAACGGCAATTACTTTTCCTTTTCTCGCTTTGATTTCCTGAACATTGGAAACGATTTTCTGATAATAAGAATCTTTTGTAGCCACAAAAACAACAGGCAGAGATTCGTCTACCAAAGCAATCGGCCCATGCTTCATTTCAGCAGCTGGGTAACCCTCGGCATGTATATAGGAAATCTCTTTTAGTTTCAATGCGCCTTCCAATGCGATTGGGAAATTATATCCTCTTCCCAGAAATAAGAAATCATGGGCATTTTTATATTTCTCTGCAATTCTTTGAATATTGGTTGTATCCTGTAGAATCTCTTTTACTTTTTCCGGAACTGCTTCGAGTTCTTTGATCAGGTGCAGAAACCGTGTTTCATCTAATGTGCCTTTTGCATACCCAATTTTGAGTGCCACCATGGTGAGTACCGCTAATTGCCCGGTAAATGCTTTTGTGCTGGCTACACCTATCTCTGGTCCGGAGTGGGTATAGGCACCGGCATCACTCAATCGGGCTATACTACTACCCACTGCATTCACAACTCCAAAAATGAATGCCCCTTTTTCTTTAGCACTTTCCAATGCAACAAGTGTATCTGCTGTTTCACCACTTTGAGAAATAGCAATAATAACATCTCCTTTGTGTATAACCGGGTTACGGTACCTGAATTCGGAAGCATATTCTACTTCAACAGGTATTCTGCATAATTCCTCAATCATGTATTCTGCTACCAAGCCAGCATGCCAGCTGGTGCCACAGGCCACAATAATAATCCTTGGGGCTTTGATAAAAGCATCCAGGTTATTTTCTATACCGCTCATAATAATTTTTCCGCTTCCAGCCAACAGCCTTCCACGAAGACAATCAAAAATGGTATCTGGTTGCTCATAAATTTCTTTTAGCATGAAATGGTCATAACCCCCTTTTTCTATAGCAGCCAATTCCATATCCAGCTTAGTAATAAAAGGAGTTTGTTTTTCATTACCCAGGTTCTTTAAAATCAGTTCATCTGGTTTTACAATTGCAATCTCATAATCGTTTACATAAACTACTTCTTTTGTGTATTCAATAATAGGAGATGCATCACTGGCGAGAAAATGTTCCCCTTTGCCGATACCGATTACAAGCGGACTTCCTTTTCTCGCGGCAATAATGGTTTCGGGGTCATCATTAGAAATCAGTAAAATGCAATAAGCTCCTACCACGCGTTTTAGTGCAATTCTTAAGGCTTCTTCCAGAGTGCATGCATTATTTTTTTTGATATCTTCTATAAAATTGAGCAGTACTTCTGTATCTGTGTCGCTATTAAACCGATATCCCTTCTTCAACAAATCATTTTTGATCTGTGTGTAGTTTTCAATGATCCCATTATGAATCATCGCAAGTTCACCACTTTGGGATTGGTGGGGATGGGCATTTCTATCACTAGGCTCCCCGTGGGTTGCCCAACGGGTATGCCCTATACCAATATGTGCATGCAGGTCTTTGCCCAAAACACTTTCTTCTAGTTCGGCCACTTTTCCTTTTTTCTTATAAACATTTAGCTTCCCATCATGTAATAATGCTACACCAGAGCTATCATAGCCCCGGTATTCCAGGCGTTTTAATCCTTTTAAGATAATGGGATAAGCTTCTCTTGGGCCGGTATATCCAACAATTCCGCACATAATGAATAGGATTTATAATAACCTGCAAGATTAACTATTTTGCTGTAAATAGCATGGGATTAACAAGACAAGTATTAGTAGATTTTATAATTTTGGCAGATGAATAGCGAGTTTGATTTTAAAAATGAATATATACTGGAAGATGATTGCGTTTTATTGCGTCCTTTAACCCAAGATGATTGCAATAGTTTGCTGTTATTTGCGGTTCAAGAGCCAGATTTGTGGAAATACTCGATAATTGCTGTTGCCGGGGAGGAGAATATGCATAAATACCTTGCTACAGCTTTAGCCGGCAGAGAGCAAGGAAAAGAATACCCATTTATAGTAATTGATAAAAGAACCGATGAGGTAGCAGGATCCACCCGTTTTTACGATATCCAATTACATAATAAAACACTTCAGTTAGGCTATACCTGGTATGGGAAAAAGTTTCAGGGTACAGGTTTAAACAAACATTGTAAATATATATTGCTACAATTTGCATTTGAACAAATGGGTATGGAAAGAGTGGAGTTCCGAGCGGATAATAGCAATGAGCGAAGTATAGCGGCTATGAAAAGTGTTGGTTGTACAATTGAAGGCGTATTGCGAAGTACTTCCCCAAAACATGAAGGCGGCCGTAGGAACAGTATCATATTGAGTATTTTGAAAGAAGAATGGAAAAACCATGTTAAACAATCTTTGTTTCAAAAATTGAAATGATACGAGTTGATGATAGGCGTTTACTCTATTTGTTTTAATGGGATTTTGATGACTTCGATAGCTTCTTTTTGTCTGGAAATAATTACATATAAATAGCCCTTATCAATTAGGGTATGCGGATAGCCATATTGTCCACCCTTCCATAAACCTTCTTTTTTTAGCAGGTATATTTGATTCGCAATAATATAGTGCTTATCAAATATTTTGCCATCGGAAGAAATAGATAATACCAAAGGATTTCTGGCATAATGATGAAAAGTATCTGGAATTCCTACATAATAGAAACGGTGATCAGGTAGCTCCCCAAAATGAAACTTGCTATCATTATCTGAGAAATGTGTTTCAACAGGTTGTGTCCAGTGATTGCCCATATCTTCACTTTCTGTAAGCCATAATTTACCTTTCCATCCCTTGCCTGTTACCCTTAACAGGGCATGAATCTTATTATCTTTTGTTTGAAAAAATGATGCTTCGCATAATGGTGGGAATTGATTTTTTGCGGCAGGCGAATAAAAGCTGGATGGGTTATCCTCTGAATACAGCGAAGAATCATAAAAACTGCGGATATGCCAGCCACTTAAACCAGTGGGATCATCTGTATAGGGGAAACTGAAATTTCCGGAAATAAGCAACCTTCCTGATGAAATTGCCTGGGGGCCATGATTAGGGTTTACGGGAATATGCATATCTATTGGACCGCTCCAGTGTTCACCATCCGTACTGGTTTTTGCCCAAAGATGGGTATGTGTTTTTTTGGGCGAATACTCTCCGTAATAAGCTACCAGGGTATCATGGAACTGATAAAACCCCGCTGCTGTTAGCACATTGAAAGTATCATTCCGAAATCGAGAAGGCAAAGCCAATATTTTCGGTGCTGACCAATGCACAAAGTCAGTGGATACAGCATATACCACTCTTTGTCCGGGTGCATCTTCATCTATCATCCCATTAGACCAAATTGCCAAAATCTTATCTTTAAAAATCGTAATTGACGGGTGATGGGAATACATCCATTCTTTCTGGGGAATATAGACCATGCTTCTTTCAATACTAAGCTGTGTAAGGCCAGAATCTATTTGATAGGTATTGGAAATAAGTGTTGATTGGCCTATAATAAAATTGAAAGGGCAGATGAGTATGACAAAATAGATAAGTACTTGCGCCGGAATACAATCAAAGATATTTTGCGTCTTTCGCATGATTCCTTTTCTTTTGCTGAAGATACTATATCATAAGTATCTTTCCCTTTTGTCCATTTAATAAATGCCCTATGTATAAACATTTGGTTCTTCTCTGTTTGGTATCCATTTGTCTGGTATCCGCTAATGCGCAAAAAAAAATGCCTTATCAAAACCCGGCTTTGCCAATTGCTGAAAGAGTAAGAGACTTATTGCAGAGAATGACACCCGAAGAAAAATTCTGGCAATTGTTTATGATACCAGGTGACTTGGGTAAAGAACCATCCAGATACAGCAATGGTATTTTTGGCTTTCAGGTGAGTGCGGCTTCAATGGGAGAAGGAGCCAGTTCGCAAATTTTGCAGTATGGCAGTTCTGAAAATGCCTTACTGCTGGCCAGAAAAATAAATAGTATTCAAAAATATTTTGTTGAAAAAACAAGGTTAGGAATTCCCATAATCGCTTTTGATGAAGCTTTGCATGGATTGGTAAGAGGTGGAGGCACTTCATTTCCGCAGGCAATTGGTTTGGCAGCTAGTTGGGATACATTACTAATGCGCGAAGTTGCATCGGCTATTGCAGAAGAAACGGGTAGTAGGGGTATCAGACAGGTACTTTCCCCGGTAATTAATATTGCCAGTGATGTTCGATGGGGGCGTACGGAAGAAACTTATGGAGAAGATCCTTTTCTTAGCTCAGAAATGGCCGTTGCCTACATAACTCCTTTCGAAAACGCCGGTATCATTACTACTCCAAAACATTTTATTGCAAATGTTGGTGATGGGGGAAGAGACAGTTATCCTATTCATTTTAACGAGCGTTTATTGGATGAGTTATACCTGCCACCGTTCAAAGCAGCCATAGACAGAGCAGGTGCAAGGTCAGTAATGACAGCATACAATTCGCTTGATGGTAGTCCGAGTACAGCCAGCAACTGGTTACTAAATAAGAAACTGAAACAAGATTGGCATTTCAAGGGCTTTGTTATCTCTGATGCCGGTGCCGTAGGTGGTGCCAACGTGCTTCATTATACGGCAAAAGATTACCCTGAAGCAGGAAAGAAAGCCATTACCAATGGGCTTGATGTGATTTTTCAGACAGCCTATGAACATCATTCCTTGTTTATTCCACCTTTTCTGGATGGAAGCATCGAACAAAAAAGATTGGACGATGCAGTTGCCAGGGTATTAACTGCAAAGTTTGAATTGGGTTTATTTGAACACCCTTATGTATCAGAACAATTGGCTACTCAATGGGTTGATAATACCAG
>CAIWKU010000121.1 GCA_903913355.1 uncultured Bacteroidota bacterium
AGTCTTTCGGCAACAACATGATACGCATTATCAAAAAGCGTTAGTTGCAATACGCCTTTTGTCATTTGGCCAGTGGAAAACGAATGGATGAATAAGGAATCAATGTTCCTAAGCGTGGCTTTATAAACTATATTATTATCTACGGTTCCGATAATTTTATAGGTTTCCCCCAGTGGTACATTGCTAAAATGTATCTTGTATTCTAAAATGGTATCCTCCTGTATTATGGAAAAGGATATCCCTTTTGTTTCAACAGGTGGTAATGAAATAATTTTGGACTCACCCAGTTCATCTTCCACCCAAACTTTATAACTTTTTCCAGCCTGGGGTATCAAATTGAAATAAGCAATGTTTTTATCAAGCGATTCAAAAGAAACTATTTTTTGTGCAGGGTAAATTGAATCAAAAACATATCCATGCCATTTTGCAGGCAGTTCAGCTGGAGAAGCTAACCGAATCACAATGTTGGATGCTTTATTAAGGAGAAGCGTTCCTCCTTCTGCAAATGCCGAAGCTTTCCAGGGAATTTGAGCGGGTATGAGTTTCCATTTTGATAATGGATTATATACAGGAACTAAATGAATATATTGGAAATCTTCATTGAAATTCAACATCCAATTAGTATAAGCCCTGATATAATAGATCCCTTCAGATGCCGTATCCGGAATCGATAAACTTCCTTCAGCAATTCCATTGAACAGTGGAAATGTTTTTTTGCCAACAAGGGTTTTATTGGCATTATATATCTCCATAAACAGGTTGGTTGAAATATCGGAAAGATTGTATCCGGAAAACACAAAGGCTTTCAGCCATATTCTTTCCCCGGCCAGATAACTACTTTTCTGGTAAGCGATATATACTTTTTCCTGTGGATAGTTTTCACCTAGTGCATTGATAGCAGAATCTATCCTGTCCTGTGCATTTGAAAGGGAAGCAACAAGCAGGGAGATAAACAATAGGTTTCTTTTTTTCAGAAAAGCCATTTTACGATGATAAGTCCCGTTAAGTTAGCTACTATTCAACAATTCAAAAATAGAAATTGTTCAGGGCAGGGGTTTCCCGAGACTGGTATCCCTAAGGTAACTCTGGCAGTGAATTGACGGCGCTATTAGTAAAGAGGCCAGAATAACTCTGGCCTCTTTACTAAACTATTCATGCTAAAAAATGATTGGGTATTTTTATGATTTCCGAAAAGCCCATTTAATCATTTCTTTCCAGGTTGGTTTTTTGCCATACATTAAAATGCCTACCCTGTAAACTTTTCCTGCCAGCCAGGTAGTAGCCAAAAACCCCAATACCAATAATACCATACTCGAGATCAATTGAAAATAGGTAACCCCGTCTGGTATGCCATGTGCTATTCTTGCCATCATTACAATGGGTGATGTGAATGGGAAGATGCTTCCGAAAATTGCAAGACTACTATTCGGATCATTCACTGCTTTGGTCATGATTACCATAGCAAAAATGATCGGCATCATAATTGGAAAAAGCAGGCTCTGTGCATCCTGTGGATCTTCATTAACAGCACTGCCCACAGCGGCAAATAAAGAAGAGTATAAGAAATAACCCCCTAAAAAGTAGAAAATAAAACATCCTGTAATCAGCGGGAAATTAACCTGACTTAATCCGCTGGCAAGCTCACCCATCATGCCACTATTTTTTACTGCCTGGGCTGCCTGCATTCCAGCCGGTTGAATAGGCTGGCCATGCATTTGATCCATTAGCCCGGGAAAAATAAATGGCAATAAAAACTGCAGACCAAATACCAATACAATCCAGATCAGGAACTGGATTAATCCAACAGCTCCTATGCCCGTGATTTTACCCATCATTAACTGAAAAGGTTTTACACTGCTGATGATTACTTCCGCAATACGACTTACTTTTTCTTCCATTACACCCCGCATTACCATTGTGCCGTATATAAAGAGGATGATGTAAATCAGAAAACCAGATATCATACCTACCGCATAGCTGATACCCACTTTTGTATTATTCTCTTCTTTGCCGGAAGCGGATGAAAACTTAATCAGTTCTTTTTGATTATCCAGACTATCTAATTGTGCTTTGCTCACATTCAGGCTGAGCAGCCTTTTTTCTTCCAAAGCTTTGTTAACTCTTGTCTGAATTTTTTCGCGGGTCATTAGCCCCATTGCTTTTGCGGAACGAAAGAAAAGAGAATCTTTTCCATCCAGACTGAATGTAGCCGGAACCACCAGAAATGCATCAAACTCTTTTGCTTCCAGTTTTGTTTTCAGTAGGCTCGTATCAGCTTTAAGAAATTCGAAACTCAACTCATCGTTATTACTACCGATTTTACCGTTGAAAATATTTGAATAATCAGCAACAGCCACTTTGTAATTATCTGTTGATTTTACCTGGAAATAGATCATGGCTGCATAAAAAGCAAAAATGATCAATGGCAATCCAATAGTGGTCAATAAAAATGTTTTTTTCTGTACCCTTGATAGAAACTCACGTCGGGCAACTAATAATATTTTATTCATAATTGTATAAGCTTTTTAATAATGGTTATGCTTCAGAAGACTGAAAGGCCCTTGTTTTGGCGCGGGTTCCTTCTACCAGGTGAATAAAAATATCATTCAGCGAAGGAAGAATTTCGTTGAATGATTCTATGGTCAGATTCTGTTGCAGAAAATATTGTAATACATCATTGCTCCCGAACCCTTCTTTTATTTTCACAGTTAAAGCATTTGCTTTCTGGTCAGCAATATCAAAACAACTGCCATTAACCGATGCAGGAATTTCTTTAAGTTTTATGCTGAATTTATTTTCCTTGAATTGCTGTTTTACATCACTTACTGTACCATCCAGCACTTTCTGGCCAAGATTCATCAGAATAATATGGTCACAAATTTCTTCTACCTGTTCCATTCGGTGTGTACTGAAAATGATCGTACTTCCACGCTGTGCCAATCCATATATTTCGTCTTTAATCAGGTTAGCATTTAAGGGGTCTAGTCCGCTAAAGGGCTCATCCAGTATAATCAGTTTGGGTTCGTGCAAAACCGTTGTTACAAACTGTAATTTCTGGCTCATACCTTTGCTGAGGTCTTCCACTTTTTTATTCCACCAGCTATCCATTTCCAAGCGATTGAACCAGAATTTTATTTTCTGCATAGCTTCTGATCTGCTTAAGCCTTTGAGTTGCGCCAGGTATAATGCCTGTTCTCCGATTTTCATCTTTTTGTATAAGCCCCTTTCCTCAGGCATATACCCGATTTTAACAATATCATTCAGGGGATCAAATTCTTTTCCGTCAAAAATGATTTGGCCGCTGTCCGGGAAAAAAATACCCGTAATCATACGTAGTAAGGTGGTTTTACCGGCACCATTGGGCCCTAGTAAGCCAAAAATACTCCCCTGGTTGATTGAAAAACTCATGTCCTCTACCGCTTTCTGGGTGGCATAGTATTTTTTAAGGTTCTTCAGTTCTAAGATTTTGTTCATAGTGTTTCGGTTAAAATCAAATGTAATGTTACCTATTGGGTTTTCTATGTTTTTTTGAGACCCTGCCGATTAGTAGCAGAATTCACCTAAATATTACATAGAGGGGACTCTAATATCCTAAATTTGCGGCTCATTAATCAGAAAAAGATGCAATTCAGTTTCCGAAAGCGTTTCAGGGTAATTATGGCCTTAGTGATTATCATGGTTATCACAGCCAGTTGGGGTTTTCTGGTACACAAAACAGTACATCAGTTGGCCGTTTATGAATTACCCGCAAGTATTAGTCCCTTTTTCTATCAGAATATGGAATACCTGGTGAATAATGCACCCAGACCGGATGTTCGACGCAATCAGGATAGTACGGAAGCTACCAAACATTTTATCGATCTGGAAATGTTCGGTAGGGATGCAGTAACAAAAATGCCGGAAGATTGGGCATCTGCTGTAAAACTGTATTCTAAGGATAGCCTTTTGAAATATGGATATGTGCCCTATCATATTGTGTATATGAAGGAGAAACTCACAGAAGCATTCAAAACGGGTAATAAGGACAGCATTTTGTTTTACGCAACCGATATGGGGCATTATATAGAAGATGCAAATGTGCCCCTGCATGTAACTTCTAATTATGATGGACAATTAACCAATCAAAAAGGCTTGCATAGCCTTTGGGAATCTGTAATTCCTGAAAAGGAACTATCCGGGTATACGCTGTATTCCAGTCATAAAGCAACTTATCTGAAAAACCCTTCTTATGCTATTTGGGAAGCTATTCGCAGGTCAGCTTCACTTTTGCCTCAGGTGTTTGCAAAAGAAATAGAAGTATCTGCCGGTTTTACAGAAGCCCAGAAATATACAGTACAAACCAGGCGTGGAAAAGAGTACAAAAATTATTCTCCCGAGTTTGCGAAAGCTTATGCGATTGCATTAAAAACATCGATTAATGAACAGTTGATACATTCTGCCAATCTGGTGGCAGATTTCTGGTACACAAGCTGGGTAGATGCTGGTAAACCGGATTTATCAGGAATTACTCCTAACTGGAATAAAGAGTCGGCAGATAAACTAAAGGCAGAGATGGGATATTTTTCCACTAATAAGTTGATAGAGAATAACTTACTTCTCTCAAAAAAACCGTCAACCCCTGGAGCTGAGTAATTTATGTAAAAAAATTAGGTATAAATACGCTTGTGGGCCCTTTCAGACAGTTTTACTTTCGAAACCTGATTGATATAAGGTCAATCAGGTTTTTTATTAAGTAATGCCTACAATTAGGGAACTATGACCATGTACATCTATCATTTTGTAGAAGTCCTCGCTTTTTTGCTTTCTGTGTTTTACTTTTCTTTCCTGAAAACCGGCTGTTTGAAATGGCTACCCGCTTTTCTTGGGTTTAGCTGTTTGGCCGATGCGATTGCCCTTGCCCAGGGTGATAAACTACATATCGACAATATCGATATACACTATGCCTCCGGAATAGTTCAGCTTCTTTTTTACGGCAATGTATTTTATACTTTAGGCAAAAGAGAAAACCTGCAGAAACTAATATGGGTGCTTGTCTGCATTGGTCTGGTAGCTTATGTTTTTGCCTATTGTGTATACTTCCACCAGTATGTGTATTTTTTTATGGCCTGTATTATCAGTGGTTTTTTTCTTGTGGCCATTTCGCTCGCTTATCTCTATATCCAATTTGAAGAAAATGAAGAGGTTAATTTTTTTACTGATTCCGGTTTTTGGATTGCATTGGGCGTATCCTTGTATTATTCAGGAATCAGTATTGTTTTTTCCTTGTATGAAGTAATTAGACAGCGCGACCTGCGTTTGTTTGGCGAGCGGCTATATAATACCATTCCCGGCGCCTTAAGTATTGTTTTGTATTCATCAATCATCATAACCATTCTTTTATGCAGGAAGAAAAACATTTTACAGCCGCAATAATTTCGGTTACACTTTTCCTTTTTCTATTCAGTTTTGCCATCATTGCTTCAATTGCCAGTTTTACAAGACGAAAAAGGAAATTGGTTTTTGAAAAGCAAATGCTTGAGTCCAGGTTCCAGCAGGAACTATTACAAACCGGGCTTGAAATACAGGAACATATCTTTCAAACCCTGAGCAGAGAGATTCATGATAATGTTGGTCAATTGCTTAGTCTTGCCAAACTCAATATCAGCCTGCTTTCTTTGGAAATGGGAAATAATGGTAAACTTAGTAATATAAAAGAGCTATTGCTCAATGCTATCAATGAATTGCGGAGTCTGGGTATGGGGTACCAGGCAGAGCAGTTATTAGATAAGGGTTTGATTTCCGCCATTCGGTATCAAGTAGAACAGTTAGAGAAAACAAATCTGTTTACGGTTTTTTACGAACCACTGTCAGGTAACATTCAGGTAAATAAAAGCAAGTGTATATTTCTGTATAGAATGGTGCAGGAAGCGTTCAATAATATTATTACGCATTCTTTTGCAACAGAAATATCCGTAAAG
>CAIWKU010000122.1 GCA_903913355.1 uncultured Bacteroidota bacterium
CTGGTCGCCTGTAAAGCAAAAGAAGACAAGAATCAGTGTTCTCGCCCTGGGCCATTGTCGTGATTGCTTTTCGTTGGGGGTCGTGTTATGCATTCGTATTTTTACTGAAATCTATTTCAGCAAAAGAGCCTGCAAAGACAGACTATTTGCTATTTTTAGGGCTAAGCATCTTCCCATTACTGCCTGGGTTTGTTTATCTGTTGCGTTAAACTATCTAATTATGACAAGCCTCACTAAAACCAGAATTGAATCAATCGATCTTTTGAAAGGTCTGGTAATGGTAATTATGGCGCTGGACCATGTACGGGAATATTTTCATTATTCCGCTTTTGTGTTTGATCCTGCAGATCCTACTCAATCTAGTTTACCTATTTTCTTTACCAGGTGGATTACCCATTTCTGTGCCCCGACTTTTAGTTTTCTCGCCGGCGTATCGGCATGGATGGTAGGGAAAAGAAAAACCAGGAATGCCTTGTCTGGATTTTTGGTTAATCGTGGACTCTGGCTGGTTTTTATAGAATTAACCCTAGTAGGGTTTGCCTGGTATTTTAATTTCCAGTTTAGGATAATTGGGTTACTGACAATATGGTCGCTGGGTATCAGTATGATAGTATTAGCCGCCCTGATTTATTTGCCCAGAATCTATATTTTAATTTTTAGTCTTTTGCTCATATGTGGTCATAACCTGCTGGATACGGTTCATTTTCCCGGAAGTTTGTTATGGGTCTTACTTCATGAACAAAGCTTTTATTCATTGTCACCCAACACACAATTATTCATCGCCTATCCGATTGTTCCCTGGATAGCAGTAATGTCTTTGGGCTATTATTTCGGGGCTTTCTATGATTCCTCATTTGACAGCAAACAACGTAAGAAATTATTTAACCTGATTGGTTCAATAGCCATTGTTGCTTTTGTGGTATTGCGACTAACGAATCTGTATGGAGATCGTAATCCGTTTATACAGTATCCGCTTTTATCACAGAACCTGATTTCTTTTTTTAACCCCAGCAAATACCCACCATCGCTTGTATACCTGTTAATGACATTGGGCGCCTGCTTCCTGTTTTTAGCCAACTCTGAAAAACTCAGGGGCAGGGTTGTCAATTTTTTTAGCACTTTCGGAAGGGTGCCTTTTTTCTATTATATTTTACATCTTTACCTGATTCATATCCTAGCCATGATCTTTGCACAATTAGCCGGTTTTGGTTGGAAAAAACTGATCCTCTCAACCTGGATCGGACTGGAACCCAATATGAAAGGTTATGGTTTTAGTCTGGGCGTAGTTTATCTTGTTTGGGTTGCTGTGATTTTATTGCTCTACCCGCTTTGTAAACAATTCGATAAGTATAAACAGGCGCATAAAGAGAAATGGTGGTTGAGCTATTTATAGATCATTTTCTTTTAAACAGTTACCCTGCTTACCAGGAATTGTTTTTCAAAATGACTATTTCATTTTGAAGATATTAAAGGGGCATACCTTTAGCAATCACCTTACTATTTGAGGAACCCGTACTATGAATAAGCTGATTCAGCAAATACGAAATTGCCAGGAATGCACAAAACATCTTCCTCTTGGCGCTAACCCTATTATTGCTGCAAGTCCAAAAAGTAAAATCATTATCATCGGTCAGGCACCCGGGCGTATTGTTCATCATTCTGGCATTCCATGGGATGATAAAAGTGGCGACAATCTTCGCAATTGGTTAGGAATAGATAAGCCAACATTTTACGATGCAGAGAAAATTGCATTGATGCCGATGGGTTTTTGCTTTCCGGGAACCGGAAAATCCGGGGACATGCCCCCAAGACCAGAGTGTGCTCCTTTATGGCACAACAAATTATTGGCAATGATGTCTCAAGTGAAATTGATTCTGCTGATTGGAAAATATTCCCAGGACTATTATTTAAAAAACAGGCTAAAAAGTTCATTAACCGAAACGGTACAGGATTTTCAACTTTATTTACCAAAATACTTCCCCCTGCCTCACCCGTCTCCAAGAAATAATATCTGGCAATCCAAAAACAAATGGTTTGGAGATAAAGTACTCCCTGAGCTCAAACTTAGAATAGGCAATATTTTAGGTTGAGGCATCTATTTTACAACATACCGGTCAATTTTGATGACATAAAAGAGTAGTTCTCCTTTTTTATATTAGAAAGAAAAATATTTGTATTTTTAAGTGCTGTGTCCTTAATTCCAATAACCTACACTGCCTTATGAAAAACTTTTCTGTTGCGTATACAAATGCTACGGTAACCTATTCTACTAAGTACAATCAAAACACTGGTTTTTACATTTACCATGTCTTTTTCTCTAACCTGCTTCAGGATGCAGTTTTTACATTAGATGAAACCGGCGAAGAGTTTCCCAGTACCTATAAAAACCTAAATCTATTATTATATCCCGGGCAAAAAGTATCCCTGGTTTCTATAGATGATAAAGTGATTGCGTACATAGATAAAGCCACCGGTAATTTTTATTATTTAACCAATAACCTCCAGCGCGACTTGCCTTATGGGCTACCCTTAAACTGGCGTGTAATTGTGGCCTTAGCCATTCTCGGATTTTTTGTATCATCCACATACGACTATAACGATATTTTTAAAGCTGTAATTTTTGGCTCATTGTTTTGTTTATGGTTTTACCAAAGAATAATCAATTTTATATTGGAAAGAAAGATTGATAAATTGATTATTAGTAAATAAGCTGGTATTTACCAAAAGCCATTTTTAAATGAACTTTAAAAAACGAATCATAATTCTGCTTTTCCTCTTCGTGGGAAAGTCGGCATTTTCTCAAATGGAAAAAACCCTTGATAGCTTAGAAAGAGTCCAGCAAGCTTGTTTGAATACTGGCAGAGCTATGCCTTATTGCTCTTATTTATTTATGCAACAAATGGACAGTCTATTAAACCTTGCATATGCTAAACTTAAAACAACTCTTACCCCACTTGAGCAAAAAAATTTAAAAAATGATGAAATACGCTGGATTAGGGAAAGAGACCTGTATTTCAAACAAGTTGACAGCGAGTACACAGCCAACATAAAATCTGGTGAATGGGGGAAAGGTATGAGAATGCTATCCTATCAGGATAAATCCGATTTCATTGAAAATCGTGTTCGTGTTCTAATTAACAAAAACTTTCAATTAACTGGTATTCATAAATCTGTAACTGGTACTAAACTAAATGAACAACAAAATTTTATTCATTTTTTCCCCGATACAAGTTTAGCAGAATTAGTGGCTATTAGATTGAATAAAAAAATAACCGATATTACTAACCCAAAAGAATTAAGTAGTATACAAGGTGGTTTTGAGGTTGGCCCGGGTGGGGTAAAAGATTTAAAAGGAATTGGCTATTTAACAAATATCGATTCATTTAGCTGTTACAAAAATGAAGTATCCGAACTTCCATCTGAAATTGGGCAACTAAGCAAGTTAAAATACCTAGACCTTAATAAAGCTTTTTCACTTGATACAATCCCTGCTGAAATTGGGAAACTTACCCAATTAAAAATGATCAGGTTAAGCCTAACAGAGGTATCATCGATACCTAAAGAGATTGGTAATCTTGTAAATTTGGAAACTCTTTGGCTGGGCAATAACGAAATAGCTAAACTCCCAAAGGAAATCGGCAACCTTAAAAAATTAACAGATTTAGACATCAGTTCCAACCAGTTAAAACAGGTTCCGGATGAGATTTGCAATTTGGGTGAATTAACCAGGTTGATGATTACACATTGTGGTCTGGAAACCCTCCCCGAAAACATTGGTAACTTAAAGAACCTAAAGACCCTCAATCTAAATAATAATCATTTACATTTCTTACCAAAGAGTATTGCCAATTTAACTAAACTGAGCTACTTAAATGTATTTGATAATCCTGCATTAAGTGAGAGTTATAAGGAATATTTGCCTGTGTTGTTACAGAAGAAAAAGCAGAAATAGGGCTAACTTACCATCGATTCACTTTTCACTGCAGAATCGCTTATCAGAGAAGGGGAATTCTAGAAGCAAGTTTATGGAAGTTTGCTACTGCTGAATCTTATGAAAAAGCTCTGTATGTTCAATTTGTTTATATCTCTTTTTTTATTCGTTTCGCTAATTTCTTGTGGCCAAACTAACACAACTGCTGAAGACATAGTACATAAACAAGATTCAATTGTGTATATACAGAAATCCATCCGTTTTATTAAAGAAGTAATGTGGAAAGAGATGTCTGATACCCAATTCATTCTTTCATCCAAGCCCTTTGATTTTACCTATTTTGAATGTACCGAAGAGTTTTTACTTGATACGAATTTTCTTTCTAAAGATGAACGTAAACAATTCAAGGATAAGCAATACCCACATATATTCCAATGGACTAAAGAGCTTTTTACAAATGCAAAGCTTATTAATGGCGATACGATCAATGCCATTTTTGTTAACCGATTAAAAAGATGGGAATATTTTTATACCCATATAGGAAATGCATTTCATACATTCTCTGTTCCTGTCTTTCTGAGAAATGATACTTATTGTCTTTTTTATTCAGACATCAGTTGCGGCAATCTTTGTGGAGAAGGGAAACTAATACTATATAAGAAAGAGCATAATAGTTGGGTAGCAATCAAAACCTATTGTAATTGGATAAGCTGAAAATACTGACTTATTTAAGATTTAGCAGTATAGCCAATTGGGTTGTTTAAGATCCTCAATTAAATTCATAGATAACGTTGTTTCTCGCATTGAAGGCCTCACATTTTCCGTGATTTTTAAAGAATTCCTGTGGTTAGAAATCGTATTTACTTCGCTTTTGGGTATTATTTAATTCGGGGTAAATCAACAAATAAACCACAGTTCACCCACAGTCTACCCACATTGTAGTGGGTAGACTGTGGGTGAACTGTGGGTAAACTGTGGGTGAACCTCGAATTTAGCACGAATGTAACCCGTATTTAGTATAGGACAAGGACAGCTTTTTTAGGCCATACAAAAGCTTTTCGATTGTATAAAAGTATTGAGAAACAAGGGTGCCGTATCAGGGAATCAGGTAAGGGTGGATGGGAATAGTTTTTCAAAAAGATATCTGATCCGGTGAAGATGAAAATGATTGAGTATATTACAAGCATGCTCTTTTCTGCACATCAATATTGTATAGTTGTAAAGGTTGCGGGTTATAGGAAGATTGGCTTCAAATAGTTTACTTATGAAAAAAACAGGTTTCGTTTCCGTTTTATTATTTATCTCTTTCCTTTCTGTTGCGCAAAAATCAGTAAAACCTTCTTATAAACAGTTACTAGAATACGAAGGCGTCTATCATTATACAGATCATCAAAAAGTTTCGTTTGCGGCTTCGCCTAAGGACACGGTTTTAGTAGCTATTATCAATCAAAGCGAATATGTTTTGAAAAGTGAAGGCCCGGATGCTTTCTCCAGCAAGTTTGATACGATTCGTTTTTTGAGAAATACAGACAATTTACCCTTTGCCTATATAAAACAAAATGACACATTTGCCTTAATCAGCAAAAATGTCTTCTTTCCAAAAACGATGTGGTATCCCAGGCTCAAGGGAAAGGATATTTATCAATATACAATTCCTGAAAACATTCATGACGGAATAACCGTTGGCCATATCAACAAAACGATTTTGGATACATCACTTCTTACAGAAATGATGCGAAAAATTATTACTGGGGCTTATCCGAATGTTCATAGCATTTTAATTAGTAAAGATGGCAAGCTGGTATTTGAACAATATTTTTATCAATATACCAGGGATAGTGTGCAGGAATTGCGATCCGCTTCTAAGAGCATTTATTCGGCTGTTACCGGAATAGCCATTGACAAAGGATTTATAAAAAGCAAGAATGAAACCGTGCTTTCCTATTTTCCTGAATATAGCTTACACAATATGACGGATGCAAAAAAAAGAATCACCATTGAAAATCTTTTGACCCAACAAACAGGGTTGGATTGCGATATCAGTAATCCCAGTTCTGAAGGCAATGAAACCATAATGGATTATACGGATGATTGGGTGAAATTCACCTTGGACCTTCCTATGATTGATACCCCGGGCGGAAAAGGAATGTATTGCTCTGGCAATCCCGTTACACTTGGCCGCATTGTTGAAAAAGCTACACATAGTCCATTATTACAATTTGCTGCCAGAAATTTATTTGAACCTTTGCAATTCAATAATTATAAATGGGACTTTGCCCCCGATAAATCAAATGCAGAGAATTATTGCCAGGTGTATTTAACACCCAGAGATATGTCAAAATTCGGTTTGCTGTATTTGAATAAGGGTATCTGGAACGGTAAGCAAATTATTTCTTCCGATTTTGTAGCGGCATCTTTTGAAAAACATTCGGTTATTCAGGGTGTGGATTATGGCTATCTATGGTGGCACAAATATTTAGACGCAGACGGTGTACGATATTATACAAAAGCCGCACAGGGAAATGGGGGACAACGGATTTATGTTTTAAAGGAACAAAATATGGTGGTTGTGATAACAGGGGGGAATTATAACAGTCCAACGCCTTCTGATGAATTGATGAGAAAATACATTCTTCCATCATTTAACAAAAGAAAATAAAATTTGAAAATCGCTACCCTTTTACTGTTTTTGACTTAGATTGTATGAAAGCTGGTAAAATAATATCATCTCTCACAATAAGTGTATTAGAACTATTTAAACAAGCAACCGGTGAAAAATTATTGTATTGCAGCCTTACTCATTTTGACGGCAACCATTGGGTTTGCACAAGAAAAAACGGATAAAGATTTCCTTAACAGCAAAGCAGGAACCGAGAAATGGTTAATCAAAAATAATATCCCTGCATTAGGAATTGGCTATATCGAAGATGGAAAAATAAAAGAAGCCAAAGTATATGGCGTTTTGGAAAAAGGCAGACCGGCTAATGACGATGCGATTTTCACCATTGCCTCCTTAACCAAACCCATTACAGCCATGGTGGTACTCAAATTGGTAAATGAGGGTAAATGGAATTTAGATGAACCGATTGATAACTATTGGTTAGATCCTGATATCGCTACTGATCCCCGGGCTAAAAAATTAACCACAAGATTTATCCTAAGTCATCGCTCCGGCTTTCCAAACTGGCGGTCAGAAAATGCAGATAAAAAATTATCCTTTATAGCTGACCCTGGAACGAAATATCATTATTCGGGTGAAGGCTTTGAATATTTGAGGAAAGCAGTAGAAAAAAAGTTTAATAAGACACTGGACCAACTGGCTACTGAACTCATTTTTAAACCCCTGAAAATGAATGATACCAAATTTTTCTGGGGATCGGGCGTGGACGAAGCCAGGTTTGCAAAGCCCTACGACAAAGAGGGCAATCTCTACAACGATGCTTCCATTACCAGTACAACTGCCAGCGCTGCATTTGGTGTATTGACAACGGTTACAGATTACTGCAGGTTTTTAATCTATATAATGAATGGAGGTGGATTAAAAAATGACTTGTATGCACAAATGGTTTCCGATCAAACACAAATAAAAGCTCACCAATATTATGGATTAGGCTGGATGGTGGACGAAATTAATAACGATCATGTAATCACGCATGGTGGGGTGGGAAAGGGTACACAAACTATCGTCTTTCTATTACCGAAATCGAAAAAGGGCTTGGTCATTTTCACCAATAGCGGTAATGGAGGCGACGCGTATATCCCGGTTATTCTTAAATATTTAGGAAAAGATGGGCAAGAAATTATTGATGTGGAAACAAAATAAATACAACCCAATCCATTCTCTACAAAGCATCTTTTGTGTAGACTATATCCCGAAAGAAAAATCATAATTATGTTGTTAAAAAAGGTATTCGTAATAGGCTTTTTTACAATTTTTGCTGCCTGCAACGGGCAAGAAAAAACAAACACGCTTACAAATGCAAATACTTCCCGCATTAGTCTTACAGTTAAGCGAAATTTTAAGGCAGTTGGTTTGGCGCCTGATCACGACACCAGTTTAGTCAGCCAATATATCCGAAGTATTTTTCAGGATTCGAAAGGGAATTTATGGTTTGGTACCATCGGCGAAGGGGTGGTGAGATATGATATAAATACCCTGACCTATTTTTCTTATCCGGATGGATTTATCAACAACTCGGTTTTTGCAATCAATGAAGATAAAACTGGAAATCTTTGGTTTGGGACCGATCAGGGCCTTTATAAATATGATGGAAAAACTTTTCGGAATTATTCTCAAAAAGACGGCCTTAGTCACATAGATATCAGTAGAAAAAGCATCCTTGTTGACAAATCCGGTGCTATCTGGGTAGGCACACATGGAGGTGTTTTTTTGTATGATCCTATTGCAGATAGTGAAGGCAGGCAAAGCTTTTCATTATGCAAATTACTTCCTCCTATACATGTTGCGGGCATACTGCAGGATAAAATGGGAACTATTTGGTTTGCTTCTTCTGATAATGGTGTTTATAAGTATGATGGAAAAGCCATTACGCATATTACCGAAAAAGAAGGCCTGGGCGAGAACTATGCCGGAGGGATAGCAGAGGATAAAACCGGAAACATTTGGTTTACCATGAAAACCGGTATCTGCAAATATGATGGAAAAACCCTGACTGAATACACTGCCAAAGACGGATTAGGGGGAACCGAGTTTTGGGGTATCTATATAGAACAATCGGGTATTATATGGGTTACAGCCCGGGGCAGTACTACCCGATTTGATCCCTCCATGCCCTTACCCAATCCAAAAGCCTTTACCATTTTTACGACTGCAAATGGTTTAAACTGCTGTGTGCAAAGTATGTATCAGGATAAGTCAGGAAATATGTGGTGGGGCACCGGGCAAGGTCTATATCGGTTTAACGGTAATCGGTTTTATCAGGTAAAGCAGGATGGGGCCTGGTAGTAGTTTATTCGCTTGGCATCTCTTTTTAAAAGTATTACACCGAACATGGGCTTTCTTAAATACTTTTCAATCAAGATAGTTTGTGGGGAGAGGATTATTGCTTCTGAAGTTTTTCTAATTGGTCCTTTTGAATCAGGTAATCAAAATGAGAAAACTTAAATAAAAAGGTGTTTTGCCCCTTGTCTTCCCCTTTTACGGATCCCTGTTTCAACTTATCAAAATTGATTTTTAATTCTGTTAATCTTGCCGGTTCACAAACCGGATTGTTATGGGCGGGGAAAACAGTTTTTACGTTAGGTGCCATCGCCGCCAATTTAGCAATGCTTTTCTCGTAAGCTTCTATATCTGTTTCTTCCGCAAATAAATAGATCGGTCCTTCATAAAAAGTATCGCCCGTAAACAGATAACCGTTCGTTTTATCCAGCAGGGCAATTGCATCCGGTGTATGTCCGGGTACTGAAATGATCTGCAATTTTCTTCCTCCCAAATCAATTTCATCACCATCTTTTACAAACCTGCTAATATGGAAGGGCTTGATAGCATACCGTGATGTATCCAGTCCGGGAAGTTCTTGCATACAAAACGCGTCTTTGGTCACTTCCCATTTTATGGCATCATGACCCCAACCTTCTTTGGCATGTAAAAGGGTGTAGTTGGTTTTCATAGCCAGGATATTTGTAAACTCATAATTGCCCCCAATATGATCCGGATGTGTATGAGAATTCAGCACTGTCACTGGAAGTTTCGTTAATTGTTTGATGACAGAAGAAATCGAATCAAGTCCCATACCGGTATCAAAAAGCAAGGCTTTGTTTTTTCCAATGATCAAATAAGAGATAACCTCCTCGAAATTATATGGCTCGGTAATGGCTATTAGATTTTCTCCCACGCTATACACTTTAAACCAATGGCTAACACCCTTAATTTCTTTCAATTTGCTGAATGCTTCTCTTGAGGGGTGGTTGCACCAATCTGTAACAGCAGTATTATTGGTTTGGGAAAAGGAGTTGTTGAAAATAAGTGTCAATGCAAAAAAGAAGGAAATAGGTCTCATGGTTTAAAAATACTAAAAAAAGAGAGTTCTCCGC
>CAIWKU010000123.1 GCA_903913355.1 uncultured Bacteroidota bacterium
GCCAATGATCTGGGGTGCCAACAATCACCACATCGATATCTTTATTCTCGAGCATCTTACGGTAATCTTTATAAATAAGCGGGCTTGAAAACCCGGCTTTTATTAGCTCTGCTTTGCGGTTATTTAACTGTGTGTCGTCGATATCACAAATAGCAATCGGGTTCACTTCACTCATCCGGAGCATCGCTTTTAAATCACTAAAACCCTGGCCACGAACACCTATCAACCCTACATTAATTTTATCATTGGCACCCGTTCTTTTCCGCATAGATGCAATCATTTCAAGTGGAATGAATTCCATGATTCCCATTGCACCGGCAGCCATGGCAGTATTTTTAATAAATATCCTTCTTGAGTTCATGTATTATCTTTTACTCGATTATAATTCTATTGATTCTTTGAGTTCTTGTTTAAACAGTCAAATCAGACCAAATGGTTGTTTATTAGATTAAAATAAAAACCGAACCAAAAAAGCCAGCGGGTATTGCTCCCACTGACTTTAACCAAACTGCCAAACAAACATTTTGCTTACAAATCATTCATTCACTTTATACAAACCAATTCGTTATTATTTAATTTCTCTGATTTTGATATTTTTAAAGAATACAGAATTACCATGATCCTGTAATAAGATAGGGCCTTGTTCGCCAAGACCAAAATCTTTCATTTTTGCATATTTACTATGTGCAACCAATACTTTATAGATATTACTTCCTCTTTCATATTCAACTACTTTTTTACCATTCAACCAATGTTGAACAATATTATTGGGATAAACGATTATGCTTCCGTGGTTCCAATCACCAATTTTTTTCTCCTGACCAGGTGCCGGTTTATAGGAAGGAATCAGGTCATATAAACTACCCATCGTTCGGTTACCTTCTGTTCCCATTTTTGCATCAGCATGTCTTTCATCATCGAGAATTTGAAACTCAAGACCGAATCCTGCTTTGGGTGACTGCGGAGATTCTGTTACAAAGTATTTGACACCTGAGTTGGCACCTTCAGTAATCTTAAAGTCAAAAACCAATTCAAATGCATGGTATTGTTTCACGGTAAGTATATCACCTGATTTACCTCCGTTTGAGCTATCCAGTACATGCAGTGTACCCTCTACTACTTCCCAGCCTTTTTCAGGAGGAGTTTGTTTTAGCGGGGAACGCCATCCGGTAAGATCTTTTCCATTAAACAATAGTACAAATCCCTCTTTTTTCTCTTTCGCTGAAAGCGTATTATCAGCAACCTGAGTATACCCTGATATTACAAAACCTGACATCAGGAGTGTAAACAGTAAATGGATTTTTTTCATCTTTTTAATTTTAATGACTACAATTTACTCGTTAATCTATTGATTTCATTTTATCAATCCACTCTTTTATTAAAGCCAGCCCTTCTTCATGGACCGAAGTTCTGCCAAGTTCCGGCATTCTTTCACCAGGGGCATGGCTTTGCATGCGATACCAAATAATTGATTCATAGGCATTACCGGGCAAAATATCTACCATCCTCCCTCCTGACCCTTTTCCGGCAGCTACAGGTGTTTTATTGATTCCTAAAACGGTACTATTGGTTTCCGATTCTGTTAAAAACAATCCGGAGGTTTGTGCCGGGCCTTCTCTTCTATGACAATGACTACAATTGATAGCCAGATAAGCGCGTGCTCTGTCATTCAGACTACCTGAAGATGGGTCATTCCAAACAGCGGTTCTGGGAATAGCGGTTTTTTCTGGGAGATTATGTAAAGCACCCTGTTGTTTCCAGTAGACTAATTGATTCATTGTACCGGTACTATAATGATAATCTCCATTCAACTGCGAAACCGAAGGACCGATCGGCATTAACTGGTCATTACTGTTATGACAACCTTTGCACTGGTTTTGATTGGGTATCACATACCGGATATCCTGCTTAATCCCTTCTTTATTAATAAAAGAGAGCATTTTCTCATCCCCCGCAATTTCCAGAAAAGCTTCGGTCTGTTCATCATTCCATATATAGGTGAGTGCTTTCCATCCGGAGCTATTTTTAACCAGTAACCTGGTTTCGATGATATTTTTATTGATGCCCGGCTTCCTGTTATCTGCAGAATAATAAAAATTCTTTACAAGTAAAGTCCCCTCCGGAAATTCTAAAACACCTGGTGTGGAATAGTTTACTGAACTACCTTCGGGCAATCTTATGAATCGAAGTTTTTCTGCATAATCAGAAAACAGTGGTGTATTTAAAGCATAAGGAATTACCCCTTTTGCCGGTTGCAGCAAAGACAAATTCCCTTTATATATTTTCCATTCTGATAATTTTTCGGGGAATACATCAGGTTTGCCTCCCATAAAGGAACCTGATAAAATAAAGCAAATCAATACAAAAATGGTACAACGAAACATAGATCAATTATTACAATTTAGTGAATCATCTGCCCTTACCACATTTTTAAACCCATGTTCTGCATCGAGGTTGGCGATTGACTGTCCTTTATTATTCAGGATACTGATACATTGTCCCAACACCCATTTACCCTGTGAATCCAATAACTGTGGGTTACGGATACCATCAAAAAGGATATTGGGGACCTCCTCTCCAAATTTCTTTCCAATGATAAAACTCAAAGGGTCTTTACCAACGGGTAGTCCCGTCTTTCTTACATAGATATTATCGTGAATAGAAATTGCCGAAGGAAAAGGATCATAGTTTTTATCCTTGATTGGCTTTCCGGTAGTGAAATAGCTGATAATAGCTGTACCTGCACTTTGGTTATTACTGATGCGGTTATTATATACTTCCACCTCTTTTGTAGCAAGGATCATTAAACCGGTTCCGCTGGGCACGGCTGCTACAATATTGCCTTTGGGTGCAAAATTTTCATAATTATTATCATGAATTGAATTGTTATACACTTTTACCTGTCCACCTTTTTTCTGAATAAGGTCAGGCAGATCAAATACCAGGATACCGCCGGTATTTTCAACCGCTTCGTTATTATATACTTCTGCACGTAATGAATTTTCAATTTCAATACCGGCAACATTGTGATAGGCTTTTGAATTTGTAACCCTGATGTCTTTTGACTGGCCTACATAAATGCCTGCATCTGACGCTCCAATTGCAACACAATGATCAATCAATACAGATTCACATTGAACAGGATATAAGCCATAGCCACCATTTTCAGGACCAGGAGCGCCTGTCCATTCTACTTTTACATCATGAAAACTGATTCCGGTTACATGCATGGTTTTGATAGCATCTCCTTTTGCATCCTGCACGGTAAATCCTTCCAGTAATATTTCGCTGCCGTCACTTACCCGAATGCCTTCTGCTCCGTCTGTCTGGTTTTTAAAACTCAAAATCGTTTTGTCCATTCCTTTTCCCCGGATGGTTATTTTTTTCTTGCCTTCAAGGGAAAGTGTATTGGTAAGACTGAAACTACCTTCGGGTAATTCTATGATGGTACCCGTTTCGGCAAGTATCATTTGTGTCTGGTACTTTTTTTGAAAATCCTTCTGCGCATAATTTGTAAGCGGAAATGACAGAAAGATTATAAGGGCTGCTATAGTCAGGTTTCTAAACAAATTATTGATTTTATTAAAAGAATACTTCATAAAGAAATGGTTAAGAAATGATCAGGGAATGTTTGAATGGAGTAAATCCTGTTAAATAAACTGTAGGGGCATCCATTGCGGGTAAAGCACCTCTTAACTGAATATTCCTGTGTTCAAGTTTACCCGGGCCAAAATGAATGGTATCATTACCGACAGAATAAGCACCTTCTTTCTCTTTAAATAAAAAAGCATTCTCTTTAGTTGGATGTGGGTCTACCCCAGAGAAAATGCCCCCTTTTCTAAAAATCAGTTCCATTGTAACGGGCACTCCTTCAGTTCCTCCAATATCAATGGTTACTTCTATTCCATTCTGTGATTCCGAAATACTTACCAGTGTTTCGAGGTATTGAATATTGCTTTGCTTTCTATTTGCTTTGGGCATTTTTGCCATATCGCCGTCAGGAGGAATTTTATCTTTTGGATAAGGCTGAAAATAAGGGCCATCTAATTTTTTAGACAGCAGCCATGTATTACCATTTTCCTGTATACTATCTGATTGAAACTGGGCTTTTCCAAAAAAAGAGGCCGCTACCCGCATTGCCTGCAGAACCGCATCTTTTTTATGAAATGTGAGCCATCCGGGATTATTCGATAATATGGTGGAATCCCATTGATTTCTTCTAATGCGGACAACTCCCGAATAAGGAAATGATTTTACGTAATTAACAGGCAAGGGGTTTTCGGGGGGCAATTCCTTCCATAAAGAAGGATCTTCCAACAGGTAATTTAATATATCGACCAGTTTATGAAAAGATGTTGTTTCTATCAAACGACAAATAGCGGCGAATTGACCATCCTTATCCATCAAAGCCATATATCGACAGGCATAATAATAGTTTTCCATGGTGCCTATCTGTCCTTTATCCTGCCGGTTGGATGCTTCGGTAACTACTTCTCCATTAGGATGAAGATAGTATCGCATCATGAGAAGATTTTTTCTTACCGGTTCATACAGTTCTGGTTTTTGTAACCCTTTCGCAACTGTGATCAATACCCTGTCGATTACTGCTGAATAACCATATGTGCTTTTCTCGGTATATTGACCATCCGGGTCAAGATCAATATGTTCACCCAACCATTCATTTACTCTGTTAATATATCGTGTATCAGGCCATTTCTCATTTAACTTGGTAAGTGCTGCACAAACCACCCATCGGTGATTGGGTGTATGAATACCTCCTGTAATCAGTGCTTCTCCTGCATTTTGCAAAAACAATTTAAAAGGAACCAGGGTATCCGATGTGCCTTTGATTTCTGTATTTTCAAGTAGTTTATAGGATTGAACCAGTCTTTTTACCATAAATGCCGTATCCGGAGTAGAATGAAAATTGGTGTCTACCAGATCAATCGTTCCGTCTTCATGCTGCATTTTTAATAACCCATTCAGCGCCAGATCAATTTCCTTCAGGAGATCCTTTGATTGATAGAATATTGATTCCTGGCAAGAAATTGCTCCGCAAGCCCTGTTAATGAAGGCGCAGGTACTATGTGGATTGGGAATACCCATATCAGACATATAACCGCCAAAATATCTATGCGTTGGATCGGTTATTTTATAAGTTGATAACTGTTTAACATCTGCATCATTGAATTTTATTAATGTAACCAGCCATTCAGGTTTAGCAACCGGCACCTGAGACTTATATAATGTAAATGCAGCGCTACCTAGTAAAGGAATGGCACATAAAGCCGAAGCACCAAGAGAAACAAATTTTCTTCTTTCCATTCTTATCATTTTATATGCAAAACTGTTTGCCCATTCTTATCTTTATTTTCTGAGTCCTTTGTATTGTTCATACGCCAGGCCAAACATAATAAAAGAGCCATAGCCAAAGCCAGTTCCTTCTGTCACAGGCCGCGTTAGATAATAATTCTCATCCCCAATGCAGGTTCCTCCTGAAACACGGATAGGGATCAGGTATCCGTTACCTGCATCTCTTATGCTAAGTGCTCTTAAGCCTTTATAAGACTGGTCTACAAGGGGCTGATATTTTTTCTTATCGAGTATTTTCATTTTTAAGCCCATAGTTATTGCATAGGAAAACATTGCGGTACAAGAGCTCTCTTCAAAATTTTTGGGATTATCCGGTAAGGTCACCAATTGGTACCAATGGCCAGTAGCAGTATGTTGCCAGGGCGCAACTTTGCTGATATAATTTTGAAATGCTTTTTCCAATGGCTTCCAATATTTTGATGACCGGGGAACTGTATTCAATGCATCAGCCAGAGCCATACCTATCCAGGCATTGCCCCTGGCCCAAATCTGGCTGCTCTTGCGGGTAATTTTATCAGGCCAGCCTACTATACTGCATCCATCATTATAATCGATATTATCTGCATCCCATCCATGCACCCATAATCCTGTTCTTTCATCGGTTAGTTTTTCATTATGTACAGTAAACTGTAATACAAAATTTGCGATATACTTTTCATCACCGGTTAAACGATACATTTCAAGAAGAAACATGCTTAACATATATACTGTATCATCCCATAATTCTATTGTTTCTGCTCTATGTGAAACGCCGCCATTCGGCGCCCTGGGTATTTTGAGGTAATCGGCATAGATTTCGTTGCTTTTATCCAGAAACTTTTTATCACCGGTTATTCTTGCCAGAAAAGCCATTCCATGTCCGGATGCAATAGCATTAGGATGTTTTCCATTTGCCACGGCATAGGTTAGCTCCATTGCTTTTTGGATGTATTCGAGATAGATTTTTTTATCTGGCTCCGCTTTACTGTTGTAAAGATGTATTACTGCATTCAGGAAAGTAGCTTGTCCCCAATCCCATTTATATTTTTCAGCAGGCATAAATACCTGTCTACCCTGCCGTTCAACAGAATCTACCCAGGATTGTGAATAGGCTGTAAAAGAAATGAATAAGGATAAACATAAAACACTTATGTGAATACGAAGTTTCATGGCAGTTTTTTTGGGTTACCATTGAATTTGCTCAATGGTAACAACAATCGTTATTTTGTTTGGTGTCAGAAAGGTAAAACGATTTAGTAATACATACCTACAACCTGTCCAGCCTTTTTTGCGAAATCGTTTTCGCTATTCGAGAACCCTGATGCTTCCTATTTTGCTTGTCCCCAGCTATTGGCTTCTATCGTTGGAATAGGTAAAGGGATTATTTCAAAGGAGATAGGTTGAACACCTGTATAAAGAATGGCTTCCTCTCCTTTTCTGAGGTATAATTTACATTTTCCATTCTCCAACTTCTCCACCCTGGCAGTAGCCGACCCTGCAATATGAATATCTCCCGCTAAATCGGATTGAATAATACAAGGTTCACCAGTTAGGCTTTTTACAGAAATAAACCTGGTTTTTCCATTTTTCCGAACTGCACTTACCAGGAATCCGCCTTCGGTTCTAAGTTGGTAAAAACTGGCATCCTGCCATGAACCGGGCATGGCGGGAAAAATACGGATGGTTCCACCCCAGCTTTGCAGGAGCATATCCAGCATACAACGGGAGGCCGAAATGGGTGATTCAAATGTAGGGTTTTCTCTTTCGCTATAAAATGTGTTCTGGGTTAAGGTAGGAATTCTGGCTGGGGATGGGGGCACACCAAAACGGGGAAGGATTTCGAGTGAACGGTTTAACCATTTAAGTGAACTATCCCCTTCTCCCAAGGCTGCCCATAATGATGATGCCCCTGAAAATTTATAAATGCAGTTATCGCCATCTAAATCAGTATAATGCTGAATAGATTTATGCATAAGGGGAATCCTTTCGGGTGAATTCTCAATATTCATATCATAGAGGGGAAATATCGAAAACAGGTGACTATAATGACGGTGTGGCTTAGCAAAAGGAACATCCTTCCCTATCATGATTCCATTTTCATCGGTAGGGTAATCGGCCATTTTAGAAAGTGTTTCCTTCCATCTTGGCAATAATGAATCCTTGATCTGTAAACGATTGTTTATATCAATCAGTGTTTGAAAACCCCATCTTGCCAATGCGATGTTGAGGCTGGTTTCTTTTGCATTGCCATATTCATCTGAATAGGAATAGGGAATATGGTATAATCCATCTTCCCCCTTATACAGTATCCTAAGGTATACATTGAAAGCCCGCCGCATTAATGGATATATTTTTATTCTTAGCTCTTCATCATCCATTAACCTTCGGTTATACAAATAATACATCTGCATAAGCCAGGGCAAGACAATAATATTTATCTCCTTGGTATTTTGGGGATCGTCTGAAAGAAACAATGGGTTATACAAATCATCATACCCAACGGGGTTCCTGATACCTGCGCAATCATTTTGGAATGCAAGGGGTACATTTTTAATGAGTTGATCGGTATGCCTGTCGAGCAGCCGGAATAAGTTTTCTTCGATATCCGAATGATTGGTTATTCCCAATGTATAATAAGTAAGCTGAACATTCAAATTCATCCAAAGCAAAGGCCATGAAGTAGGTTTAAACCAGGGACCCAGCAGATCAATAACAGGTTTACCCGGATGGGTTGCGCTTGCCAGTTTGTAGAGTTGTATCCAGTAAAAACTTTCCAACCGGCCATTTGGGATAGAGATGAAACTTGCCGGGTAAAAATGATGCCACCAATTTCGGTGTTGCTTCTCCAATTCAATTATTGATTTTCTTTGCCCTGCTTTTATTGTTGCCAATGCATCTATCGCTGAACCGGAACCTGGTTTTCTATATTTTCCCCATCGGTTGGCAACTGTAACCAAGATTGTTCTGGAGTTATCCTTATTTTTTTCTTCACTCCAGGCAGTTGCATAATCATCGCCCATTAAAAGAGGCTGCGTAATGATTTCAATACCCTCTTTTTTAGATATTTGAAATGGTGGGTTCTGCTGATAAGGCACATTCAATTCTAATCCCATTGCTCTTTTCGCAATATATCTTGCGCTCTGTGCCAATTGGGGTCTGAAAGAAAATGTAGCCCCATTTTCTTTACCAGTGGCCTTCATGTTAATAACTACCAGTTCTTCATCAGAAGGTACAAAACAACGAAAAGAAAGGCTTCCTTCCGTAGTAATGATCTCAGCCCTGATCTCAGCGTTCCATAAATCGTTGCGCATCTTACATTGAATGATTTTTCCCATCGGGGATAATAACAATTGACCTATTGGTAAACGTGAAGTTTCATACGCACTAGGTGCCGGGGTTCGATGATCGTAAACATCTGTTCTGCCAATTTCAAATCTAATTGTATTTACTAACTGGTCATCCTTGAATAGGATAGCACCTAATAACCCATTCCCAATAAAAGCACCGTCAAAATAATCCTTAGGCACACTGTTCCATACCAGATCATGTTGTGCCAAAAAATTTTCCCAATTTATTTTAAGGGTAAGGAGGCTTTTCTCTGTTTTAGTTTGCGCTACAGCAAACACAATAGAGAATACAGAGAATAGAATGGTACTGATTATTTTTTTCATGTTTACTTATTCTTTGCTATTGGTTGCATATTCTCATTCAATTCTACTGTTTTACCTGCTTTTATCATTAGCGTTTTTGTTTTCCCGCTATACCGGACGGTAACCTTGCCTTCTTTATCTGCTCGTATTGCAGCTTTGCTAAGCTGACCATTCTTCCAAATGATATCTACAGTATATGCTCCCCTTGCCCTTAACCCATGAATAGAACCATCTGGCCATTGTGCAGGTAAAGCAGGTAATAAATCAATCCCATCATTCTGTGATTGCAATATCATTTCTGTAATAGCAGCAGTTCCACCAAAATTTCCATCTATTTGGAATGGGGGGTGTGTATCAAATAAATTATCCAATGTACTTTTTCGCAAAAGATCATTCAGGTTATCAACTGCTTTTTCAGGCTCCAATAACCGCGCATACAGTCCAATAATCCATGCTTTACTCCAGCCGGTATGTCCGCCACCATTTGCTAAACGCCGTTCTAATGTTTTTTTTGCCGCTTCAAAAAAAACAGGGTCTTTAGGTGTAATCAGATGTAATGGATATACACCCAATAGGTGCGACATATGTCTGTGCCCTGGTTCCACTTCTTCAAAATCCTTTATCCACTCCTGTATAGTGCCTAAAGCAGATACTTGTAAAGGAGGTAGTTTTTTTTGTGCTGACAACACTTTTGTAACCAGTTCTTTATCTACATGCAGGATGCTTGCGGAATGAACAAAACTATTAAACAGGGCGTTGATAATATGCTGGTCAATCGTTGGAGCATAGGTCATTTGTGATTTTTGTTTCTTATCAGTACCAGGTACAAAAAAACTATTCTCGGGAGAATGTGATGGGTTGGTTACCAGGTATCCTTCAGGCGAAGTAACCAGATAATCAAGCACAAATTCAACAGATCCTTTAATGAGAGGATACGCTATTTTTTTAAGGAAGCCAGTATCCCCGGTAAATTCAAAATGATCATACAATGGGAATGTCATCCATGGGCCATCCATTGGAGTTATCCCCCATACTCCATCCATGATACCGGTTCTTCCAAATGGATCGGTAAGGTGGTGAATCGTCCACCCGTTGGCACCATACGTTTCTTTGGCAGTAACCATACCCGGCACAACCAGTTGCTGCATAAATCCAGCCAATGGCAAAGCAGTTTCTGCAAGGTTACCTGATTCTGCAGGCCAATAATTCATTTGCAGATTGATATTGGTATGAAAATCGGCATTCCAAGGTGCATCATATAAGTCATTCCAGATACCCTGAAGATTTGCCGGAAGACGTCCAGGCTTTCGGGAAGATCCCATCAGCAGATAACGACCATATTGATAATATAGACTGATCAAACCGTTATCAGTTTTACCTGTTTTCATTCTTGCCAACCGTTCATCTGTTGCCAAGTTTCGATTTTCATCTTCCCCTAATGAGAAATGAACCCGATCAAAAAAGGATTGATGATCTTTTTGATGAATCATTTTTAATTGGGCCGGAGTATACACAGAAGCTTTTGAAATCAGTCGCTGACAAACAGGCAAGGGCTTGATTAAGCTATCCATATCCAGTTTAGCTAAATCGTAATTGGTTGCGCCAGTCAGTAAAATCACAATGTTTTTTACAGACCTCAACTCGAAGCCCGCTCCTCTTTCTCCCTGAAAAGAACTGGCTCTGCCATCAATAGAAAGAATCTTCATTGCGGCAGCATAACGCATATGTTTTCCTTCCGGACCCTGGTTAGGAGATAAAGTATCAATGATTTGTCCAGTGTAAAATACCAACCTGCCCTTTTCTCCATAATGATTCTCATAAAACGTTTTGGTAAACACGGATTTCTTTCGTTTTGCTGCATTTTCATTATCAGGATTATATTCCCTTGATAGGATCATCTCTGCATCAAAAGCTTTTTCTGCAGAGATGCTGATCACTAGCACATCCTGTGGAGCTGAAGCGTATACCTCTTGTATGATATGATTATCCCCAATTGTATAGTCAGTTTGTGCAATACCAGTATGTAGATTTAGTGATCTTTTATAGATGGTGGGGGTTTCTTTCCAATGGTAATTGATAAATAGATTTCCCAAAGGCTGATAAGACCGGATATTCCGCGGGGTTCCCACCAGGAATTTATTTGAGAGCTCCAGTGCTTTTGCATAATTGCCTATAAAGATAATTTCCTGAATTTCCTTCAAATGTGCTTTTGCTTCCGGGTTATTATTATTAATCTTAGCCCCTGCCCAAACACTTTCTTCATTCAATTGAATATTTTCATGTTGAAAATCGCCAAATACCATCGCTCCTAATCGTCCGTTACCAACTGGCAGGGCCTCGGTCCATTTGGCAGCAGGCTTTTTATACCACAGTTCCGGGTCTGGCGTTTGTGTATATGCACTTAGAAAACTAAGCATCAGGAAAGCTAAGAATCCATTTTTCATACTTTTGTT
This sequence comes from uncultured Bacteroidota bacterium, assembly GCA_903913355.1. Taxonomy (GTDB): domain Bacteria; phylum Bacteroidota; class Bacteroidia; order Chitinophagales; family Chitinophagaceae; genus Sediminibacterium. Next base: position 11,456 of record CAIWKU010000123.1, read on the forward strand.
TTTAGTTCTATTGATATTTACCCATAATTTCTTTACCAATATCGTTTCCATCAATATTGAATAAAAAATTCTTTGGCAATGCCACCGGGTTATAATACTCGATTCTTTTTTTATTGATAATATCTGCTTTCACCCCTAATTTACCAGCCAGTGTATTCACAGATATGTCGAGAATTCCATTTGCATTATTAATATCAACTTTTGCCTGCAATACCGCCTGTCTGAATTTTTTAAAATCAGCGTCTGTGTGAATTCCTTCTGCTGTTTTCCACCACATAGCGATGATTGCTTTTCCATTTGCAGGATGCTGTAAGGTGAGCCGGAGTGCTTTATTATTTTGTAATTGAAATTTTTCTCTTGAAGAATTGTAAGTAAATCCATCATTATATAAAGCCGCTTTTGTACCGGGATCTGCATTGTCCCAAAGAAACCGGAAAGCAATTCCCACATCTTCAAAACGAGCAAAGAATGTTTTGGTATCATCCAGGGTTTGTGAAGTTCCATTTGCCGGCACGCTGATTTTTTGCTCCCCCAACCAAATCTCATCAAATACATCCGGAAGAATAATTGTTGAGTTTAGATATGGTTTGATGCAGTTATGGTCTTTTTCTCCAGCAACCAACATCACGAATTCTCCTTTGTTTTGTGCAGATTGCATAAATGGCATCAGGTGTCTTGTTTTGCCCCATCCTCCATTAGCAGGGTAATTGGGTGGCATTAAATTTTTCATCTTCTCTCCCATTCCTGTTGCACCCCAGGTTCCATAGTGATCATCTCTGCCTTCCATCACAAAAACGATATTGGGCATGGCGGGCACTTTTTTACTACTTAAGTATGCTACGAAAGCTTTATCATCCGGACTATATGACTGGTTTGAGGAAGCCAGGGAAATTTTTTGACCCCGGTAATCACAGGCGAATGTATGTGGCAAACTATCCCATCTTTGCACAATAAATCGGTTACTTTTACTCATTAATTCCTTTTGTTGTGCCGATAACCCTAATTTTTGTAGAGCTGATAAACAAATCTGATGGAACAGATGTGTATTATTATTTACACCACCCAATAAAGGATTAAAATATTTTTCTTCTAAAAGATCTCTACCAAAAACCCGGTTATAATCGCGACTATGTGCGCCTCCAAGATACCCGCCCTGTTGATTATAATGGGCACTCAGATCTGTAATAAATAGTTTCAGAGCATCCCCGGCTTTTGCTTTGATATCAGTATCCGTTGAGAAAGTATAGATCAATAGTAAAGACTCAAGGTCTACACCACAATAGGTAGGGCTATCATATTCCCGATTCCCATAATTCGCTACATGTTTTAACCATTGATTTAAATAGGTGCGACCTTCTTCAATAATGGCAGGTTGTTTATATATCTGGCCGTAAGCAACAAAGTTCCAGATTCTCATCACAAAGATGTTGGTGTAGGATATACGGACTTCCTGATTACGGGCACCCTTTATTGCGAGCGCAAATATTTCGTCGAGTGTTTCCCTTGCTTTACCCGACAATCTATCATTAAATAATATTTTAACAGGTAGTCCGTATTGCATACAAAATTCCACATTGTTCCCATCGCCAATATCGCTGCCTGTTTCTGTCCAACCCCAAAAAATATTGCCATAGCTTTTGCCCAGATTGGGGTCATTTACCACCCGTGTTTGCACTTTTTTTAACAACCATTCTATTTGCTCTGGTTGTAAGAATCTGGCATCTAAAGCATCCAATAAGAAAAGAAACCAATCACGCACACCCAATTGCGGAGGATCTTTTTGCATAGCAATCCATTGCTGCTTAAGTTCTGTTAATCGTTCAGTTGGATTGGGCATTTGGGGTATAGCATATATGGATTCATTTTGTGCAAATACTTGCTGAGACAAAAGAAAAACTAAAGCAAACCACCATTTTGTAGAACTGGGTAATTGATGTCTCATTGTAATATATTTATTGATTTTATTTTACCGGGTATAATCTTAACATCACTACCCCATGGTAACGGATACTTGTTTTGAAAAAATTACTGAATACTCCTTCTTCTTTTTGCTTCCAAACATTTCGCAATTTCCATTTCCCTTTTAACCCTAAGGATGCAAAATCAAATTCAAAATTCCTAGGCTTTTCATCTCCCCATCTGAAATAGGATTCCGGGGTTGTTCCGTATCCATCAATATTAAATAAGCCTGCTGCATAAGAACCATCTTCCATGGGTTTCAGCCAAACCTGAATACCGTTTTCATTTACTACCAATCGGGCGGGTTTACCCAAAGGGTCCTGGTTGATTTCAATTATTTCATCATTCGCTAATAAATTGAGGGTAAAACTGTCCAATCTTTCAATCGGGCAACCAATCAGCATCGGGGCTGCCAATAAACTGAATATGCTTATATGGCTATATTGTTCATCAGGGGTTAACCTTGTAGGATGCAAGACTGGTCCAATTGAGACATCTCCTACAATCATCATATCGGGATCTGCCCAATGCCCATGTCCAGTATAAGGGGCCCACTTATCCAGTGTGAACGTGGTTAAAAATAAACTGGTCCAGCTGTCTTTTATATCTGGCCCTGTCCGGTACATATTCGCAAGTCTTGCCCAATCTGCTGCTTTTTCAAATGGAGCATTATTGGATAAGCTATACACGATATCACGACCTGAATTCTTTAGTGCCTTCGACATTCGTTCAGTAGAAGGAATATCTATTCGCCAATCGTATTTGAGGAAATCAAATCCCCATGCAGCCATTTGTCTGGCATCATTTTTTTCAAACTGGTAGTTGCCAATTTTATGAAAAGGCTGTTTATTTTTTGCGATCTGCTCTTTGGTTTCTCCACCTGCAGGTA
>CAIWKU010000124.1 GCA_903913355.1 uncultured Bacteroidota bacterium
ATCTCAGTGTGCGTTCAGTATCTGTAACCCTCTTTCCGGTCAGGCCTTCTACAGCGTGCAGGATAGTACCATACTGGTTTTCACTGAAACGTTTGTCCATACGGCCAAAACGCACGTGGCTCAGATTCTTCAGCCACTCAAAATAAGAAACCGTTACCCCGCCTGCGTTCAGATACATATCAGGTACAATCAGAATTCCTTTTGCAACCAGTATTTCATCTGCTTCAGGAGTTAAAGGACCATTTGCTGCTTCACCAATAATTTTTGCTTTCACATTGGCTGCATTGGTTGAATTGATCACATTTTCCAATGCGGCCGGAATCAAAATATCACATTCCATTTCCAAAGCATCCCCGCTTTTGGCAAGATTGGTAGCTCCTGGAAAATTCAAAATTGATCCGGTTGCTTTGCGATGTTGAAATACTTCTTCTTCGTTCAGTCCATCAGCTTTATAAATAGCTCCTTCATATTCTGCGATAGCGATAACTACTGATCCGTGTTCGCGGAAGAATTTGGCAGAGTGATATCCCACATTACCCAGACCCTGAACAATTACTTTTTTACCTACCACACCCACCGGTAAACCCAATTTTTCCATTACATCCGTCATATTACATACTTCGCGGATACCAAAAAACACACCAAGACCAGTGGCTTCTTTACGCCCGCGTACACCGCCCTGTGTAATGGGTTTTCCCGTTACACATCCGGCTGCATCAATCTCTCCGGGTTTCAATGAAGCATAAGTATCTACAATCCAGGCCATTTCTCTTTCTCCAGTTCCATAATCGGGTGCAGGTACATCAATACCAGGTCCGATAAAATTTTTCTTAACCAGTTCACTCGTATACCTACGCGTAATTTTTTCCAACTCATATACACTATGCGCTCTTGGATTGATTTTAATACCTCCTTTGGCGCCGCCAAAAGGAACATTTACGATGGCACATTTATAGGTCATGAGAGAGGCAAGGGCCATCACTTCATCCTGGTTAACCGCTTCACTAAAACGGATCCCCCCTTTACAGGGAGATTTGTGTTGAGAGTGCTGAACACGATAAGCTTCAATTACTTCGATGGAGCCATCGTCCATTTTTACAGGAAATCGCATGCTGTAAATACTATTACAGGCTTTAATCTGCTCAAGCAATCCTTTCTCCCATTTGGTAAACTGTGCTGCTCTATCAAAGCTTTTTTCTACACTCTGAAAAAAACTGTACGGTTGTTGGTCTGACATACATTCTTTTTTTATTAACAATGATTTTTAATAAGCAGCAATTTTTATTGCGCTTTATTTAGCCGCACGCTTGTATGCAGCAGTATGGTTGAAAGTAATAATGGTAATATGTTGAAAAGCCCGAAACAAATGATTGCCAGATGGATCATTATTTTTTCTCCAGCTTACTGATTTTTCTGTCAATGGTAAACAGGTAAAAAAACAAGCCCAGTAAAATGGTTATTACCACAGCCACTACCACATAAATCTTACCATTGCTATGCATAAAATCTACCGGGTCAGGAGTAATGGTTTGTGCCTTAATAACTATGGCTGGTAAAACAGTCAGCATTACCAATAAAATTCTGAATACTTTATTCATTTGCCAGTTTTTTATGTTCAATAATTTGTACCCGAATGCGCAGGGTAGTGATCCAAACAGCGAGTAATGTCCAGCCAATAAATGCCGGATACATTACACTTCTCATATCATTGGTGGTATCTTTTGGGTTCAATCCAGGGTTACCATCGCTGCCCATTCCGCCAGGGTGCAGGCTTTCTGTTAGTCTTGGCAGAATCCAAAGCGTTGGGAAAAGCATGAAATAAGCAAATACATTATAAATCGCTCCAATCCTTGCCTGTTTTTCTTCATCATGCAGACTGCCTTTTAAAACAAAATAGGCGAAATAGATCAGCAAGGCAATGGCCGTTCCATTTTGTTTTACATCACCACTCCAGGCTTTGCCCCATTGAAAATGCGCCCAGATCATTCCTGTACATAAACCCAGTATGCCTAAAAAAGTACCCATCCTCGCAAACTCGGTTGAATAAATTTCGGAGATCGTATCCTGCTTGCGCAAATATTGAATTGCATATACCAATGATATGGTTAAACATACCATCATGGAAATCCACATCGGCACATGGAAAAAAAGATTTCGGATCGTTTGTTTCAGGGGAACACCGGGAGGGGAAGGAATATCTACTAAAAATCCGTAGGAACAGGTATATACAAGTAATACAAAACTTAATAATTTCCACCAGGATTTTCGAATCATGTTTTTCTTTTTACTATCTACCCTTATCACATCATCCAAACTAACAACTGTAAGTGCAAAAGTAAGTGAAAGGGTGCAATGAGTTTATAAAAAATCATTAATTCATTTTGCTAAATTTCAACAAGTCTATTCACATATTCAGAGAATCCGGATACAGAATTATTCTATTTGAAAAATCCCGGTTATATTTATTCATGCCTCAAAAAATATTAGACATACAGGACCTTTCCATTGATTTTGTAAACAATAAGATTGCCAGAAAAGCATTACAAAATATTGATATATCTGTTTTTAGAGGAGAAATACTGGCAATTGTTGGGGAATCGGGGTCTGGAAAATCAATTACTGCGTTATCTATTCTACAATTATTAAATACTCCGCCTGCAAAATACACATCGGGAAAAATTTTATTAAGGCATGAGACTGATACCATTGATCTTTTACAAATTTCCAGGGAGCAATTGCCATCCATCAGGGGTAACCAGGTGGCCATGATTTTTCAGGAGCCTATGAGTTCCTTAAACCCCGTTCTTAGCTGCGGTTACCAGGTTATGGAAGCTATCCGATTGCATAACCCAATGTCTAAGTCGGCTGCTTTGAATCATACTATCTCCCTTTTTGAGAAAGCAAAATTACCAGACCCTGCCCATATTTTTCATCGCTATCCGCACCAGTTAAGCGGTGGACAAAAACAAAGAGTGATGATTGCTATGGCTATGAGTTGTAATCCTTCCTTATTGATTTGCGATGAACCCACAACGGCATTGGATGTAACAGTGCAAAAAAGTATTCTGCAACTCATAAAAGAACTTCAGATCCAGAACCAGATGGGAGTCATTTTTATAACCCATGATTTGGGCGTAGTTGGAGAAATTGCTGACAGGGTTGCAGTCATGTATAAAGGAAAGATTGTTGAACAGAACAATACAACCGAACTATTCAAAAACCCCAATCACCCGTATACCCGCGCCTTACTTGCATGTAGAACCGTTCTTCACAAAAAAGGGGAAAGACTGCCTGTGGTCAGTGATTTTATGGAAGAAAATGAAGAAGGTATCATTCTTGAAAAGAAATCTTTTTTGGAGGATACATCTCAGAATACCAACCTTAGTAACCCGCTTCAAGCAGAAACTAGCAATAGGATTTTTTCTATTGAGAATCTGAAAGTGTATTTCCCGGCTCAAAAAACTTTTTTAGGTAAGGTTACTAAGTATACAAAAGCAATTGACGATA
>CAIWKU010000125.1 GCA_903913355.1 uncultured Bacteroidota bacterium
CATAATTTTATTATAATCATCCAGGTTTTGCTCAAACTCTTTTACATGCTCCTCAATACCATGAATGGTAACGGCAAATGCACCTATAAAATCTTTTTTGCCAAAGGATTTTGGGATGATAAAATCTGCCAAAGAAAGATTAGGCTGTCCAGGAGCCTTTTTAATTTGCTGACGGAGAAAAGAAAGTCGTATTTTTTTTGTACCGGTACTTATTTCCAGGTCATCTCCCTCACTGCCTGCTTCCCAAAACCCGATGGTTCCTTTTGCGGTAAGCCATTTCTCAGATATGATTTTGTCCAATAAGAGATTTGCATCCATATAAAGTTTAGTCGCTTCTATACCCACAACTTCATCAGTTAGAATTGCCGGAAAATTGCCATGCATTTCCCAGGCAATAAAAAAAGGCTTCCAATCAATATATGAACGTAATGCGTTTAGGTCAAAATCTTCAAATACCCGGGTGCCAGTAAATGTTGGCGCAACAGGAGAATAGTTAGTCCAGTCAACCACTACTTTATTTGTTAGGGCTTCCTGATAGCTTAGGTAAGATTTAACGGGTTTCTTATTATCAAAACCCTCTTTGAGTTTTATGTATTCCTCTTTCAGTCCGGATAAAAAATCTGTTTTCTGATCCTTGCTTAAAAGCGATCCTGCAACGGTCACACTTCTGGAAGCATCCAATACATGCACAACCCCCGCTTTGTATTCGGGGGCAATTTTTACAGCCGTATGAATGCGTGATGTAGTAGCACCGCCAATCATTAATGGTTGCGTCATTCCACGCCGGGTCATTTCTTTGGCAATATGTACCATCTCATCAAGTGAAGGCGTAATCAAACCACTTAAGCCAATGATATCAGCATTTTCTTTTTGAGCGGTCTCTAAGATTTTATCTGCCGGCACCATTACTCCCAAATCAATAATATCATACCCATTACAACCTAAAACAACCCCAACAATATTTTTACCGATATCATGCACATCTCCTTTAACAGTTGCAAGTAAGATTTTTGCGGCACCGGCAGCTTCACTATTGGTAGTTCCGGCGGCAAGGTGTGCCTGTTTTCTTTCTTCTTTTTCTGCTTCTATATAAGGCGTTAAAACCGCTACACTTTTTTTCATTACACGGGCACTTTTTACTACCTGTGGCAGAAACATTTTCCCTGCCCCAAAAAGATCTCCCACTATTCCCATTCCATCCATTAAAGGGCCTTCGATTACTTCAAGCGGAGTTGGATATTTTTGCCGGGCTTCCTCAGTATCTGCTTCAATATAATCTGTAATCCCATTTACCAGCGAATGCGAAAGCCTCTTTTCTACCGTATCATTTCTCCAGGCTTCATCTTTTACTTCTACTTTGCCTTTGGCCTTTACTGTATCGGCATGAATAATTAGTTTTTCGGTTGCTTCATTGTTATCATTGTTTCTGTTTAAAATAACATCTTCACATAATTCACGTAAAACCGGTTCGATTTCATCATAGATAACCAGTTGCCCGGCATTTACAATACCCATATCCATCCCCGCTTTAATGGCATGGTATAAGAATACAGCATGAATGGCTTCGCGAACATGGTCGTTTCCCCGGAATGAAAAAGAGACATTGGATACCCCGCCGCTCACCTTTGTTAAAGGCATTCTTTTTTTAATTTCCCGGGTTGCTTCAATAAAGTCAACCGCATAATTATTATGCTCTTCAATACCAGTAGCAATTGCGAAAATATTGGGGTCAAAAATGATATCCTGTGGATGAAAACCAACTTTTTCGGTTAGTATTTTATAGGCTCTTTCACAAATATTTACTTTTCTTGCCTGGGTATCCGCTTGTCCCACTTCATCAAACGCCATTACAATTACTGCAGCACCAAAGGCTTTGCAGATAAAAGCCTGTTCAATGAATTTTTCTTCTCCTTCTTTTAGCGAAATAGAATTTACAATACATCTTCCCTGTACACATTTTAAGCCGGCTTGTATGATCTCAAATTTAGAGCTATCAATCATGATGGGTATACGGGCGATATCCGGTTCACTTTGGATAAGATTCATGAATGTGGTCATGGCTTGTACCCCGTCCAGCATGGCATCATCCATATTCACATCCAGTATTTGCGCACCACTTTCTACCTGCTGCCTGGCAACGGATAATGCTTCTTCATATTTATTTTCCCGGATAAGTCGTGCAAATTTTTTAGAACCCGTTACATTGGTTCTTTCACCCACATTCACAAAATTTGTTTCAGGTCTGATCACCAATGGTTCAAGACCGGAAAGTCGCAGGTAAGGTTTAATAGTTACTCGTGAAGCCATAATTCAATTTTAGTAAGCAAAAAGAAGTGAAGAATTCTGATTTCTATTCTACAACTTCTAAAACAGGCAATGGCCTTGGTGCAATATGTTTAACGTTTTCCGCAATATGTTTAATATGATCAGGGGTTGTTCCACAACAGCCACCTACAATATTCACGAATCCTTCTTTCGCCCATTCTTCAATAAAATGAGCGGTTTCGTGGGGTTGTTCATCGTATTCGCCCATAGCATTAGGTAAGCCGGCATTTGGATAGGCTGAAGTATAACAGGTTGCAATTTGAGAAAGCTCTTCAATATGAGTTCTCATTTCTGCTGCACCCAGTGCACAATTCAACCCAACACTTAAGGGGTTTGCATGCATGACAGAGGTATAAAATGCTTCCAGGGTTTGTCCGCTTAGTGTTCTCCCCGAAGCGTCTGTAATGGTTCCGCTGATCATGATTGGCAGCTCAGCCTTTTTTTTATCCCTAAAGTATTTTTTTGCAGCATAGATAGCCCCCTTTGCATTCAGGGTATCAAATATGGTTTCTATCAATAACAAATCAACACCTCCATCTACTAAACCACTGATTTGTTCATAATAGGCATTTACTACTTCGTCGAAGCTAACAGCACGGTATCCCGGATTATTTACATCAGGAGATAAACTCAGGGTCTTATTTAACGGCCCGATAGCTCCTGCAACAAATTTTGGTGCAGCGCCTGGGTTTTCGGCTATAAATTCGTTAATAGCATCTCTTGCACACTTGGCTGCAGCAGCATTTAGTTCGTATGCCAGAGATTGCATATCGTAATCTGCCATAGCTATTACAGTACTACTAAACGTGTTGGTTTCTACAATATCCGCACCTGCCGCCAGGTATTGTTTATGAATACCTTTGATAATTTGTGGCTGGGTAATACAAAGCAGGTCATTATTCCCTTTTACATCGGTATGCCAGTTGGCAAAACGGGTACCTCGGTAATCGGTTTCTTCCAGTTTATGCCTCTGAATCATGGTGCCCATAGCACCATCTATCACCAATATTCTTTTTTCAAGTTCTTTTCTGATATCCATCGTTTACATTTTTTTCTATTCCGTTGCCGGCATAGTTTATTATACGGAACTGTAAACGCTTTAGAGAGTGTAGGAGTGAGCACTGTAAAACGTTTATTAGTTCTTTACATTCCGCAGAAAGCGGAGTAACAGGCTGAACAATAAACAAATCTGCCTGAAATAAGCCGTAAAGATAAAGAGCAGAATGGTTATAACAAAATATAAGCAAAACCAGGTCTATAACGGGTTTCCCTTCCTGATTAACCAGATAGGAGATTGGGGTTGAATAAGAATCGAAATGCTACTTAAAATTGTGGCAACGATAAGGAGGGTTATTTTACATACTGCTGTATGGGTAACCGATTCGCTATACTTCGTGAAAGGGTCATTTCGTCTGCATATTCGAGCTCTCCCCCAAAAGCAATGCCTCGCGCAATCGTGGTGATGCGACAGGGGAGATGAGCGATTTTTTTCTGGATATAATAAATGGTAGTGTCGCCCTGTATATTTGGGCTTAGGGCAAAAACCAGTTCCTCTGTTTCTTCTTTCACGATTCGGTTCACCAGCGATTCGATGGTTAGCTGATCCGGTCCAATACCATCCAATGGAGAAATAATGCCACCCAGTACATGATAGGTTCCGCTGAGTTGCTGGGTACTTTCAATGGCAATTACATCCCGGATATTTTCTACTATACAGATCATACGCTGATTACGCATGGAGTTGGCGCAAATAGAACAAATATCCCCATCACTCACGTTAAAGCATCGCTGACAAAACTTAATCTCTCTCCGCATTTTTGCAATAGCTTCTCCAAATTGTTCTACTTCCCCTACTTCTTTTTTTAATAAGTGTAAGACCAGCCTTAATGCGGTTTTTTTACCGATGCCAGGTAATTTGGCAAATTCGGCAACAGCGTTTTCCAATAATACAGAAGGAAGGGGCATGGTAAATTTTTTATTTCCCGAAAGCAAAGTTACGGTTCCCTGATTATAATGGAATGTTCACTTCATTATCCCAGTTAGCGCGGATAGTAAGTGCCTTAGGAATCAATTGAACAATCTCTGGCTGACGCTTATATCCAAAGAAATGCCCTGGATCCCAGACTCCGTTACGATTTTTATCATACAGAATACGAAGGTCATAACTGCCGGCATGGAACAGCTTTCTCCTGAATTCAGTTCCGGTAAGTACCACAGATTCCAGTAGCTTATCGCTCTGCCAGATCTGAAGTACCGGGTTTTTCGATAAATCCAGGTTTCCGAAACGTAATCGGATACTTCCATAATCTGACTCTCTTTTTGTAAAAAACCGCAGGGTATCCGCTTTGGATAAAGTTGTTTTCAAAGAATCAGCTACAGCATCTTTGGCAATCAAAAGACGTAAAGGAGTATAGTCTTTCCAGGAATACTTCAGTACCACTTTGGTTTTGCCGGTATCCAGCGTTACAGAATAGTTACTAAGTGGACGATAATTGGTATCCGTCAACACAAATTTTGTACTATCAAAGTGGCTGATTTTTTTTGTAAAACTGAGTACCAGATCAGATAACAGATCTTGCTCGCCATTATCCAGACTCGTATTATAACGAACTCTCTTATCTTCCTTGTTTGATCCGGGTAATTTTACGGGTGAAGATGAAGGAGTAGTCGTTTTTTCTTTCTTTTTCATTTCCTGGTACGCGAATAAGGTATCTGGCTTAGTATTGTTTCCTATCGTTACCGGCTCATTTTTGAATGCAAAGATCTCTGTGCTATCTGTATACCTATTGGAAAAACTATTCTCCAATACATACACATTAAAAACACCTTCCGGCAAATTCCTGAAACTAAACTCTCCTTTACCATTAAGACGGGTATAATACCGGGGTCTTATTTTTACAATCGCTGTATCTGAAAGGTTATTATGGAGCATAACAACCAGCGAAGAATCAATTTTGCCTGTTTCGGCTAGTATCACTTTACCTTTATACATACCATGATCAAGAGAGTTACCTGTTGAAAAAACATAGGTAAAGTCTTTTGCAATATTTCCTTCATTTACATCCTTGATCGCATTGCCAAAATTTAAAGAATAGGTTGTATTGGCTTCAAAACTGTCTTTATTTAATTTTATAGTAACTACCCGAAGTTTTGAATCTATTAAGGGTGAGTTTTTTAAAGTAGGAGAAACGATCAATTCCTGTTGTGCGCTTTGCAGCGTTACATATTCATCAAAAGTAAGTGTGATTATTTTAGGCGAAACATTGGTGGCAGAGTCTTTGGGTAATGACATTACCAGTTTGGGCGGCAATGAGTCTTTGGGTCCGCCTCCGGGTGGGATGATATTGGCACAGGAGCTCAGCAGTATCACCCGAAAGAGAATCATTATAACAATAGCAAACTGTAAAAAGGAACGTTTCATGTATTGATTTTGAACGATTGGCAAATATAGAACTCATGCCAGCTGAATACGAAAAAGGATTGTGAACGGAAACGTAATTTTTACTCGGTTTCCTCCTCGTTTTCGGACAAATCATGCAATGCAATAGCCATATTGTTGGTTTTTACAAAATTGCACCAATGGCAATCTGGTTTACCACAGCCGGTATAAAAATCCCTGTTTTGAATTTTTTGCCACACAGTTTTGATTTGTTGTGTTACAGTTGTTGTATCAGCGGGTGTTATAACAATTTTCTCCTTTCTATATATTTTCTTTTTATCAGGCTCAATAAAGTCAAATTCCGTACTGATAACCTGCCAGTTTTTCTGTTCATAATTGTCAATCAAAATTTTGTAAAATACTGCCTGGCGCCAGTAATCACCCCCTTCCGGGCTTTTTTCACCAGGTGCTAATAATTTATCCTTGGCATTTTCAATATTACCGGTTTTATAGTCTACAACATTTACGGATTTACCATAAAATTCCAATTTGTCCAATTTGCCTTTCAACGGAACTCCATCTACAACCACATTGCGGATATTTCTTTCTACTGCCACAATTGTATTCCAGGAATGGATATACTGATCATAATAATTGCTTAACACTTCCTGACCATATTCTATTCTTCTTGCAAACTGTTCTTTCGTAAAACTTTCCCTGTGCCTGCTCATATACCATTCAAAATCATTTACAAATTCAGGCTTATCTGGAAATTTTTCAGTTTGCTGCATTTTTTCAAAAAGCCTTTGTAATGCGTAATGAACGGCTGAGCCAAATTCTGTTGCTTCTGATTTACCAGAAGGTACGCGTACAAGGTTTTGGAAATAGAACTGTAAGGGGCATTTGAGGTAATTATTAAGTGCAGTTACATTCATTACAAACTTATCCAACATCTGGGTAATAAAATCAGCTTCTGTTTTTTCAATTTCAGGTGCTTTTTCAGCAGTAAATTGCACCATGGCAAAATCACTTAATACTTCATTGTCGAGTATCACTTTTTTAACCGGTAAGCTGTGTTTATCTTGTATCTCAGCAATAAACATAGACGGTTCCATATCTTTTCCGTCATTCCTGAAACGACTATAAGAAATATGCAGGTATATTTTCGCCCTTGTCAGGGCTACATAGAAAAGCCGTCTTAATTCTTCTTCCTCTTTCTGTTTGGGTTGAGATGAGAACATGGTATCCGGGAAGCTATAACCTCCTCCGGGCTTTCTTTTTTTCTCCCAGTTAGAAGCGTTACATCCTGCTAAAAAAACATGCTCAAATTCCAGGCCTTTAGAACCATGGGCGGTTAATAGATTTACTCCTTTCTCACTACCACTCACCTGAACAAGAGGAAGGCTAAGTCCCTCTTTTTCCATCAACATAAAAATATTGATAAGCTGCTCGAGCGATAAGGAAGGATTACGACGGGCTTCCTCTTTTACAAAATCGAATAAGCCGGTAAGCACTTGCAAATGCCTGTGTTTATCAGGGCTTTCCATTATCCATTTCAACATACCTGATTCCTGGATACAGGTTTCAAATAAATTAACAAGGGTCAGATTACTTACATCTCCAATCAGTTTTTCAATGATCTGACTTGCTTCTTTCAAACCTGCCGGAGCCCCCTTGCTGAATAAATCTGCTGCGGGTGCATTGCCTTTTTCCAGTAAGGTATTGCGTAGTGAGGTTCTGTTTTCTCCAAATCTTTTTCCGGCTACCTCGGCACTAAGTTTTGCAATTTCAATAGGTGAAATATGGAACCAATCGAAATGAAGTATTTCAAATAACATTTCTTCTCCGCCAAACGGGATATCATGTTCGGCCCATAAATATTGTAATAGAAGAATAATTTTTTTGGCTAGTGGCACTTCCAATATATTCAGGTTGCGCTTACTGAAAATTGGAATATTTTTTTGGGCAAAATACTGCGCCAAATCCTCCCCATATTTATTCTCTTTATAAATTACAGCGATGGCCGCTGGTGGAATGCCCTGCGCTAATAATTTTTCAATGGAAAGCAGGATATCAATCATTTCCTGTCTTTGTGTTTCATATTCGTTGATTACAGGGGTATGTGTATACTGTTGTGTTTTCTGATGAGAAGCAACCAATGTTTTACTGAGCCCCGGTACTTTATTAATCAGGCGCTCCTCATTTTTATCAACGAGTGTTTTTGATATATCTAATATGGGCTGGGTAGAACGGTAATTGTTAGTGAGCACTACCGTTAGCAACTCTGCCTGATAGTTGAATGCAAAATTTTCCATGTTCTCTACATTGGCCCCCTGAAACCGATAGATACTCTGGTCATCATCACCTACCACAAATACATTGGGTTGTTCCCAGTAACTGATTAATAATTCCACTAGCCGATTCTGTGTTCCGCTGGTATCCTGGTATTCATCCACCAAAACATATAAATACTGCTCCTGATAACGGGAAAGTAATAATTTATTTTCGCTGAATGCATTGATTACCCAATTAATCATATCATCAAAATCGTAGCGATTGCGGTTACGCATCAGCTTCTGAAATCTATCGAACTCATTCACGGCTGCCCTGAGCTTCTCCATCTTTTCTTTCACTTCTTCGATCTTGTTTTCTTTCCGATCACCCGCTTTAAATTGTTTATACGCCCGCTGATAAATATATTCTTCCCGATTGGGTATATCTGCCAGGTATTCATCAATCTTTTCATTGATAAATGCCGGTGTCCAGCCTTCCCGTTTCATCGAACTGAATAATTGCTGGAGGTTTTTTATTTCAAAATATACATCTCCCCTATATCGCTTAAGCGGATGATTTTTGGGGAAACTGTCAATCAATTGCTTGAAGAGATCAATTTTTTCCAGATCTGAAATCGGGTCAAGTGTTGTTTTTTCAAATAAGGATAAATTTTCCTGGATAATGTCATTGCAGAATGAGTGAAAGGTATGGATATGCACTTTATAAGCATCCGGACCAATAAAGCCAAGTAATCTCTTACGCATGGCAACGGCGCCTGCATCTGTATAAGTAAGACAAAGGATATTTTCGGGTTGTGTATCGGTTTCGAGCAATATTTTGCCGATACGGGCACTGAGGATCTGTGTTTTTCCGGTACCGGGACCGGCAATAACCATAACGGGACCATCAATCGTATTTACAGCCAATTTCTGCTGTTCATTCAGATCACCATATATTTTTCGAAATTGCTCTGTCTGTTGCTGCCTTGTTACCATAGATTAAAGATACTTTACATTTTATGTAATCCGGTTTTTGGGAAACGGGCTTTCCGGGCATGTTTTGAACACAATGGGGTAAACATTATGGTACGAATTCTGTTATAAAAGGAAATCTGGCTCAATATGTCTAAAACCTACTCCATCAAAACTGTTCAAAAAATTCCTGTTTCCATGTCGGTTGCCTGGGAGTTTTTCAGCAGGCCCGATAATTTAAAAAATATCACTCCCGCCAATCTCGGGTTTCATATCATTTCCCGCTATCATGGAACAGAAATGTATGAGGGACAGATTATTGAATATACCGTAAAGCCCATATTGGGTATTCCCTTGTATTGGATGACAGAAATCACGCATGTACAAAAACACAGGTATTTCATTGATGAACAACGTTTTGGGCCGTATAGTTTATGGCATCACCAGCATCATTTCAAAGAAATTCAGGGTGGGGTGGAAATGACTGATATTGTACATTATAAACTGCCGCTTTGGTTTTTAGGAGATATAGCCAATGGTCTGATGGTAAAAAACCAGCTAAAAGGGATTTTCAATTACAGGTTCGAGGCAGTAGAAAAGCAGTTTGGGGAATGGGGGCCCGGAGCAGAGAATAACCTCGTTTTCGGATAGTCTGGATCACTAACGCTTGTTCGCTATTAAAACCGGCTTAAGATTATTAAATTTTAATTGAGCAGAATATTACGGATATACCTTTACATCCTTATTTTTAGCTTGATTGCTCTCATTCACTGCGTTCTAAATCTTTAGTAAAAGATGTCTCTTAATCATCAGTCCGGGCTCAATAAAATTTCAGTAGCGGGTTTATTGGTAACACTGGGTATTATTTACGGGGATATTGGCACCTCTCCCTTATATGTATTCCGTTCTATTATGGGTGAAAGACCCATAACTGAGCAATTGGTTTATGGAGGAATTTCCTGTGTAGTATGGACTCTAACTTTGCAAACCACGTTCAAATATGTTTTTTTAACACTGAAAGCCGATAACCGGGGTGAGGGTGGTATCTTTTCTTTATATGCACTGGTAAGGCGTTATGCCAAATGGTTATATATTCCTGCAATTGTAGGTGCCGCAACTTTGCTGGCTGATGGAATCATTACTCCTCCTATTTCTGTATCATCTGCTATTGAGGGATTAAATGGGATCAAGGGCCTGGAATCCATTATCGTTCCAGGTAATAATCTTACAGTTGGTATTGTAATTGCTATCATTTCCCTATTATTCTTTTTTCAGCGTTTTGGTACCAAAGTAGTAGGTTTTGCTTTTGGGCCGATTATGCTGATATGGTTTAGCATGATCATGATATTAGGTGGTTTACAAATTATTCATACACCAGAGATACTGAAAGCCATCAATCCTTACTACGCTATTGACCTGTTAGTGGAATACCCAAAGGGATTCTGGTTGCTGGGTGCGGTGTTTCTCTGTACTACCGGAGCAGAAGCTTTATATAGCGATCTGGGCCATTGCGGACGTAAAAATATCCAGGTCAGCTGGGCATTCGTTAAACTTACCTTGATTATTAATTATATGGGTCAGGGAGCCTGGTTGCTTTCTCAACATAGTGAAACCCTAAATGGGCTGAATCCATTTTATGAATTGATGCCACATTGGTTCCTGTTGATCGGTATCGTTATTGCTACCATGGCTACGATCATAGCCAGTCAGGCCCTGATCAGCGGATCTTTCACGCTTATCAGTGAGGCCATCAGCATGAACTTCTGGCCAAGGGTAACCATCAAATTCCCTACAGATGTAAAAGGACAGATCTATATCCCAAGCCTTAACTGGATTTTATGGATTGGTTGTATAGGCATGATGTTGTATTTCCGGGAAAGTGCACATATGGAAGCAGCTTATGGCTTTTCAATTGTTATTGCGATGTTGATGACTACTATGCTCATGTATGTGTATATGCATCGGGTTAAAAAATGGAATATTGTAATTATTACATTGATCATGGCGATATTTTTAACAGTGGAGGGGTCTTTCTTTATCGCTAACGTTGCCAAGATCAAACAAAGATGGATGTTCCTTTTCTTTGAATTCGGACTGATGTTTATTATGATCGTTTGGTTCAGGGCCAGAAAAATAACCAACCGCTATCTGCAATTTGTAAAACTGGCTGATTATGTTCCCAAACTACAAGAACTCAGTGGCGATAAGGATTTTCCAAAATATGCAACCCACCTGGTATATCTGACAAAAGCCGATTTTGATGGCGAAATAGAAAAAAGAATTATCGATTCTATCATGGCGAGAAAGCCCAAACGTGCAGATGTGTATTGGTTTATTCATATTGACAGGGCAGACGCGCCCTATACGATGGAATATACCGCTAAAGAGGTATTGCATGATAAGATCATGCGGGTTGATTTTAAACTGGGCTTCCGGGTTCAACCAAGGATCAATCTACTATTTAAACGGGTGATGCAGGAAATGAATAAGCGAAGTGAGTTATCCATGGCGAATAAGTATGAGAATCTTGATCAGAACGATTTTCACACCGATATCACTTATGTAATCATAGAAACCTTTCTTTCTGTTGAAAATGAACTATCTCTCAAAGAAGGCTTTATTATGGATTCTTATTTTGGGATCAAAGGATTTTCTCAGTCTGATCAGAAAGCATTTGGATTGGATAGTGCATCCACCGTTATGGAAAGTGTACCGTTATTAATAAATCCAAAAACTTATCTGCCTTTACACAGAACAGAATAATTTTCTGGATACATAATCCAATTGAAAATCAGGCTAATCTTTTAAGGGAAGAGAATGAATGGCATTGCAAGCTAATGAGATTCTATTGGCAAGGTAAACTCAAACCGGCTACCTTCCCCTAATTTACTGCTTGCCCATATATGCCCATGTTGGGCTTCAATAAACTCTTTTGAGATGGATAAGCCTAGCCCTGTTCCATTTCTCTCTAATGTTCCTGGAACTTTAAAATATCGATCAAATATCTTTGGCAGGTATTTTTCGTCGATTCCTTTTCCATTATCAGTTACTGCAAATACAATATTGTTTTCTTTCCGGTAAGCACTTACTTCAACAACAGATGAGTTGGCAGAATATTTGATTGCGTTTGTAAGGAAATTGATTAATACCCAAGAGGTCTTTTCGGCATCAGCCTGCACGGTAGGTAAAGCATGTTCTATATTTTTACTGATAGAAATACCTTTCTGCTGTGCCTGAAATTGTACTGTCAGAATAGCCTGCTCAATCATTTTTTCAGGCTCTGTAGCTTGTAATTTTAATTGAATATTTCCAGTTTCTACCTGTGAGATATTGAGTAGCTCCCCGGTTATTTTTAATAGTCTGTCAGAGTCATCAGTGATACTTTTTATCAATTCTCCCTGTTCCGGATTCAAATTCCCAACCCGTGGATCGGTTAATAATTGGGCACTCATTTTAATTGAGGAGATCGGAGTTTTCAGTTCATGGGAAACAGTAGCAATAAAATTTGTTTTTGCTTCATTCAGTTCATGAAAGGGGGTTATATTTCTCAATACAATTACCTGACCAATAATGGTTTCATTATTAGTAACGTCTAACACATCTTTGGTAAAATAACTTTCTTTATTATCAGCATATATTTTTAATTCTTTGGTTTCTCTTTCCTGCAACAAACTTCGCATAAGGTCATTTTTAAGTGCAATGTCTGCTGCATACTTTCCGATAATATCCGTTTCTTTTAGGCCCAGCAAACCCTGTGCGACCTCATTCAGGAACAATATATTCTTTTTCCCATCTAACCCAATGATAGCATCGCGCATCTGGTTGATAATGGTTTCAATGCGACTTTTTTCAAACTTGATCTGTGCCAGGTTACTATGCTCATACTCATCCAGCTTTTCAGCCATACTGTTAAAGGCATTCGCCAATTCTCCAAATTCATCTTCCTGTTTCAGATAGATTCTTTTCCTATAGTCTTTATTAGCAATGGCACTGATTCCTTCATTTAATAATCGAACAGGCGTGGAAATTACTTCCGGGAAATTAATTACAAACGTAAACGTGATCAATGTAAGTAATACAAAAACTATCGTAAGCCATAAATTTGCATCTTCTGCGGTTTTTGTAGCTACTTCATTTTTGTGAAGTATTGCCTGTTGATTCAAATCTGTGATGAGTTGCAAAGATTGACGTATCTCATAATAATTACTAGGGTCATTCGGATTGGCCAGGAGCTCAGAATAGTCTTTTCGTAATTTATGGGTTGCTTCCATTTCTCCAGGCTCAGTAATGTTTCCCTCCTGTTTGTGCAGGTTTTCTTCCAGCATAGCTTTCGAAGAGGGTTTTCCAATATCCTCTAGGGCTTTCAGCATATTATTGCAGTAAACCAATGATTCATAGTTATTTTTCAATACCATTTTTGAATCATTACTTAAGCGATTGATGTAAACAATGGCCATGATCCCGAAACCCAGTATCACTAGAAATAGAAAAGTGAGTCCAAAGCTGAGCTTTGTTTTTAATTTCATGGCCATATCAGGAAAGTATTACAATGTCAATATCTGCTGCAGATAGTTTAGTAAGTAATTGATTAAAAACAGCGGTATTCAATATTACACTGAATAGGTTTAAATGAGGTTTGCCAATACAAATGGTGGTAATACCTTTCTGTTCCGTTGCCTCAAAAATTCCTTTGGCAATATTGCTGCTTTTAATCCTGATTACTTCCGCACCTAATTCTGTAGCCAGTTTAAAGTTATTGATTAAATGTCGTTGGGCAGCCAACCCTATCTTATCCCCTTCTTCTTTAGGCGTTTGCACATATAACAGATACCATTTGGAATTATAATAAGCAGCCAGCCTGGCGGTTTTCCGAATCACTTTCTTGGCAATTTCGTAATTACTACTTATGCAGGCAAGAAAGCGCTCCTGTTTTAAATGCGTATTTCTCGGAAGTTCGGTTTCTATCTTGCGTTCTACCTGCGAGGCAACTTCTTTTAGCGCCAGTTCCCGTAATTGAAGAATTCGTTCACTTTGAAAAAAGTTTTTAAGCGCAATCTCTATTTTATCAGGGGTATATATCCTCCCCTCCTTTAATCGGGTTATTAATTCGTCGGCCGTCAGATCGATATTTACCACTTCATCCGCTTGTTGCAACATGCTATCCGGAATACGTTCAGCAACATCAATACCTGTAATGGATTTAATCTCTGCGTGCAGGCTTTCTATATGCTGGATGTTAACAGCACTGATCACGTTGATTCCCGCATCCAGTATATCTAATACATCCTGCCAGCGTTTCTCATTTTTACTTCCCTCGATATTCGTATGTGCCAGCTCATCAATCACAACCACTTCTGGCCGTAAGGTAAGAATAGCCATAACATCCAGCTCCTCAAGCTCTTTGCCTTTATAGAACAAAGTTCTTCTCGGAATTAACGGTAGCCCCTCCAATAGTGCATGTGTTTCTTTACGTTGATGCGTTTCTATATAACCTATCTTAATATCTACACCATTCCGAAGAAGTGATTGGGCCTCCTGAAGCATGCGGTAAGTTTTACCTACACCGGCGCTCATACCAATGTATATCTTAAGCTTTCCTCTTCTTGATTTTTTAATCAGTTCTAGAAAATGCTGAACACTATTTTCTTTTTCATCAGCCATGTTACTATTTAAAAGTATTCTCTATAATTATTTACTGCATTGACAATATCAAAACCGTACAACCATAGCTATTATATATCTCGATTCAGATTTTACTAAATCAGGTACCCAGTTTGCCGGATTGGCAAGCCCGGTTAATGCCTGTGTATATCCGCTGGGAGAGGTTACGCCACCATGACCTGCAAAATAGGGAACGCTTGCCTCGCGATGTACCAGTTCAAATTTCCAGGTAATATTTTCATTAGGCATAAAATCAAAAGTGGTGGAACAATCCCAGGCATCAAACTTATCTCCGGGGTTTTCTGTAAATGGATTATTCCCATAAGGAGGGAGCGCCGAAGCATCGCCTGTTGGTGATAAAACAAGATACCGTCCGGGATTATGCATATAACCACCTCCAAATGTCCATGCAAATTTTTCACCAAACCAAAGCCTGTGATAAGCCATGCCACTGATAAAATTCTGCGCCGGACTTGTTCCATCTTTGCTTCCAAAGGGTGTTACCCCCCCGCCGTTCTCAAATCCGATGTCTCCGGTAAGGCTGAAAGCTGCCCTTGTAATCCCCTTCGCTTTGGGGTTATTGAAATAGCGAAGTAAAAAACTATTATCAGAATGGAAACGGGTACGTTTAGGCAAACCGGCAGCATCAGTTCCCACATAATTATTGGTAACCATGCTAACATATTCTTGCGGGCTATATTTTATTGAAAAACCCATACCGGGCATTTTATTAAATTTCGCGTAAGATTGCCATCCATTAATTAACCATAATTCTACTTTAAGCCTGTCGGTAGGAAACATCTGTAATCGAACTCCGTTAAAGAACCAGGGAGTATTGTCTGAAGTATACGAAGGTTGATAACCCCAGTTCTCAAAATTATTATACGACATCAGGCCTATATATGACATAAATATACCTGCATCTAAATTAATTCCATGCCAGGTATCCCAATGGTAGCCACCATAAGCTTCACTGATATATTGATAGGCAGTTGCCAGGTTATATTGACCATGGTACTGGCTAAGATCATTGCGCGGAACCACAGTGGAACGTGTACCAAACTGGGTCATAAACCTGCCACGAACATTATTATAATGAAAATCACCACCGATACCAGCAAATGAAACCTGTACTTCGCCGTTACGTGATAATGCGGTAGAGCCTACTACAGTATTATCAATTGGCGCATGATTAGACTGGGTGTAGTTTACATCGAAAGTGGCACTTCCCGTAAAATATTTGGAATCAAGAAGGGAATTCTTTTGGCGGTTATTGCCATTCAGCCAGCCAAAATCTCCAAATGCAAAGGGCTCACTGGCGGGTAATTTTGCTTCAATACCTGCAGTATCTTTTTTTATTGGTTGTGTACTGTCTTTTTGGGCGAATGTAGTTGAACTCAAAAGGAATAAAAATGGAAGGATACTTGTTTTCATATTTACTATTTAACGGATAATTTTTTATTTAAGTTGATCTAAGGCGATATTAATCTTCAGAACATTTACTTTGGCAATTCCAATAAATGGCTTGGTAATGGATGAATCGATAAGAGCATTGATTTTTTTATCACTAATACCCCTTGCTTTTGCAATCCTTTCTGTTTGTATATAAGCGGCTGCCGGTGAGATATCAGGATCAAGACCACTGCCGGAAGAGGTAACCAGATCTGAAGGTATATCTGTTTTTTTGATGCCTGGATTGTGTACCAGAAAACTATCAATCCTATTCTGTACCTCTTTCAGGTAGTCGGGATTTGAAGGCCCTTTATTGCTTCCGGAAGATGCTGCCGCATTATAAGCAGCAGCAGATGGGCGGCCATTAAAGTAAATATCTTTCGTAAAGGATTGACCTTCCAAAAGATAGCCAGTGGTTTTCCCATTCATTGTTACCGATTCCCCTTCTCCATGATTGGGAGCAAGCTGAGCAAAACCAAGTATCACTAAAGTATAGAATCCACTAAAAAAAAGTAAGCATACAACTGTAAGACGAATGGCGGATAGAAAAGGTAAATGTTTCATATTGATAATCATTTAAAACCAGGTACTGATAAATAGGTCAATTAATTTGATGCCAAAAAAAGGTATAATCACCCCGCCGAAACCATAGATCAACAGGTTCCTTCTCAAGAGGGCGCTGGCACCGATGGGTTTATAAGAAACACCTTTCAGTGCCAAAGGTATTAGCATAGGAATGATAAGGGCATTAAAAATAACAGCAGAAAGGATGGCGCTTTCGGGACTGTGGAGTTTCATGATATTCATTCCCTGTAAAGCCGGAATAGACGTAATAAACAATGCCGGCACGATTGCAAAGTATTTTGCCACATCATTGGCAATTGAAAAGGTAGTTAATGTTCCCCTTGTCATTAATAATTGCTTCCCTATCTCTACTATTTCAATCAATTTCGTTGGGTCATTATCTAAATCAACCATATTACCCGCCTCCTTGGCTGCAGCGGTGCCACTATTCATAGCAACTCCCACATCTGCCTGAGCCAGGGCTGGGGCATCATTTGTACCATCACCCATCATTGCCACCAATTTGCCACCTTGTTGTTCTTTCTTAATATAGTTCATCTTATCCTCTGGCTTCGCTTCTGCAATAAAATCATCTACCCCGGCTTTTTCGGCAATGAATTTTGCAGTTAAAGGGTTATCGCCTGTAACCATCACAGTTTTCACACCCATTTTACGTAGCCTTTCAAATCGCTCCTGTATACCGGGTTTAATGATATCCTGTAATTCAATAACGCCTAAAACGGCATTATTCTGACAAACCACCAAGGGAGTTCCTCCTTTCGAAGAAATTATTTTCACTTGTTCTCCAGTTTCTTCCGGAAAAGAATTGCCTGCTTTGTTTACTAAATTCCGGATAGAATCATAGGCGCCTTTCCGTATTTTCAAGCCGCTGGGTAAGTCAATACCACTACTTCTTGTTTCAGCAGTGAATTCAATAAATCTTGCACCATTGGTATTAAATGAATGAATATTTAAACCCGCCAGTTCTATAATTGATTTTCCTTCTGGTGTCTCGTCTGCAAGAGAAGATAATACACAGGCTTCTATAAAAAGAGTCTCATCAATACCATTGGAAGGATAAAAATGAGTGGCTTTTCGGTTACCAATGGTAATGGTACCCGTCTTGTCCAGTAATAATGTATCCAGATCGCCTGCTGTTTCAACTGCTTTACCACTTTTGGTAATCACATTGGCACGGAGTGCTCTATCCATACCCGCAATGCCTATGGCACTTAGCAACCCTCCAATTGTGGTGGGTATCAGGCACACAAACAGTGAAATGAAAGCGGCAATCGTAATCGGCGTATTGGCAAAATCACCAAATGGTTTAAGTGTAACACAAACAATAATGAATACCAGTGTAAACCCTGCCAATAAAATAGTCAGGGCAATTTCATTGGGTGTTTTTTGCCGGCTTGCGCCTTCCACTAAAGCAATCATCTTATCCAAAAAACTTTCACCTGGTTCCGTGGTTACCCGTACTTTAATTTTGTCTGATAAAACTTTTGTTCCACCCGTTACACTTGATTTATCGCCACCACTTTCTCTGATCACCGGCGCTGATTCACCGGTAATCGCACTTTCATCAATAGTAGCAATCCCTTCTATGATCTCTCCGTCCATCGGAATTATATCACCTGCTTCACATAAAAAGACATCGCCTTTTTTCAACTGAGAGGAGGATACGATCTTCATCTCGCCTACAAATATTTCACCCACAGTCTGTATCCATTTAGCAGGTGTTTCTTCTCTTGTTTTACGAAGACTATCGGCCTGTGCCTTACCTCTTGCTTCAGCGATGGCTTCTGCAAAATTTGCAAACAATAGGGTTAATAAAA
>CAIWKU010000126.1 GCA_903913355.1 uncultured Bacteroidota bacterium
GATGATGGCTGCAAAACGTTGATCAGATGCCCCTGCCCAAAGAGCTGCTTTTCCTAAACGGGAATGGCCGATAAGGATAAGTTGTTTTGCATTTACCAGCGGCTCTTTTTCAAGATAATCCACCATTCGGCTTAATCCCCAGGCCCAGGCGCCCATTGCGCCCCATTCATCCGGACGAATAGCCAGTTCATGTTGTAACTTAAATCGAATACCCGTTTTCCATCCTTCCGGATAATCCGGCTCCAGATCACCGCAAAACACGGTTGCTACTGCATATCCACGATCTATGGCTTCTTCAATATCCCATTGCTGCCATTGAACTGCCCTGGAAGCTTCAGTAGCTTTGTTATCTAAAATACCGGCTCCTTTTATTACCCATTTATCAGTAATGGTCACTCCTGTATCAGCAATAGTGGATTGATTGCCATAAAAATTCAATCCCATAAACACTGGCACCGCTTGCCTGGCATTGGCGGGGATATACAATAGGATATCCATATTGGCTGTTGTATCCAATGCAGAAAAATATACCCTGATCTGTTTCCGAATGGCTTTACCTGACAACGCATTATTAACCTGCGATAAAACCTGATACCTGATTGCGGTATGTTTTGTCGGATAACGGCCATAGACATTTTCTTCAAATAGATGATATATATAGGGACGTTGTACACTCTCCCACTGCTTTACGGAACTAATTTTTGCTCCCCCCTTTATTTGTAAAGGATCTGGAAGTGTATAAGGAGGAACATTATCTTCCGATAGATTGGTAATAAATTTTTGTTGCGCCTGAGTAGATATTTGACCAGTCAATAATGCCAGAACCAGTAAAATTCGTGTAAGCATTGCACCCACCTTCCCTTTCTCCATAAAGTGCCTGTTAAAATTATTATAACGGTGATCGCTTTATTGAAATAATTTTATATTCGTTCGACACAATCAAAGTTATGTTTAAATATTTAAAGGCATCATTCAGCAGAAAAAGGGCAAGAAGGTTTACACGGGAATATCCTGCTATCATTGAAAATTTTGAACTGGAGGGAATTGGCAATATTGAATTTGCGAATTGGAGCAACCCATTGGTGAGTCGTAAACTACTAACCGCCCCCATGATCAATTTCTTTAAACAATTTATAAAAGATGGAGACCTGGCTATAGATATTGGCGCCAATATTGGAGATACAACTGTGCCCATGGCACTATGTACAGGTGCCAGCGGTTTAACCCTGGGCTTTGACCCAAATCCCTACACCAATAAAATATTAGCGATCAATGCTACACTCAATAAGGGGAAATTAAATATAGTTCCGGTTGGCTGTGCCATTTCAAAAGAAGAAGAGGAATATTATTTTATTTCTTCAGAAGCCTCTTTTTCAAACGGGGGTATTTCTCCGCAAAAAGAAAGCAGGCATGGTAAGTTTATTTATCCCGAAAAGATCAAAGGGCATAACCTCAAAACCTATCTGGAAACAAACTACCCTGCCTATTTGAACCGGCTAAGTTTTATCAAGATTGATACCGAGGGCTATGACAAAGAAATTATCAAATCGATTTCAGACCTGCTAAAACTATACAAACCGGTTATTGTTGCTGAAAGTTTTGGCAAATCCAGCAATGAAGCTAAAATGGAACTGTTTGATGTTGTACGCAATAATGGTTACCAAATTTACTATTTCGAAGATTTCAGCATTGACCTAAAAGTGCAAAAACTAAATCATCGATCAGAAATTACCCAATGGAAAGAAACCATTAACATCTATGGAATACCAGAGTAAAAGGCAATTAATTCTTAATTAATTCACCGGCCCTTTTCTGATGGCTTTTACCTGGGCAGGCCATGTTACCGGCTGACCGGTTCTGGGATCATTACCCAATGGCGCTTTTTCAGTGGATGTTTTTTCAGGATCCTCGCAGGCCATATATACCATCATAGCAGCCAGCATAGCATTATTTTGAAGATCATCAAAAACAATCTTATCATAAGTGTCTCTGTTG
Organism: uncultured Bacteroidota bacterium; assembly: GCA_903913355.1. GTDB lineage: Bacteria > Bacteroidota > Bacteroidia > Chitinophagales > Chitinophagaceae > Sediminibacterium. The sequence continues at coordinate 1,996 of CAIWKU010000126.1, forward strand.
GTATGCCATGTATAGTTGAAATATGACCAGTTCAAGGAACTTAATGAAAAGCCCGGCGCTCCTACGGCTACAAAGGATGCAAAATCTGATCCACCACCTCCCGGTCTGCCTGGAAAAGAAGTAACAATTCGTTTACGAATAGTATCAGGTACTGCGGCCAGCCATTTACTCAGGTATTCACCCGCATGTAAAAAGCCCTGTCCGGAAATATTCACAACACGTCCGGTTCCGTTATCCTGGTTAAATAAAGCCTGCAGATTTTTTACAATTTCCGGATGGTCTTCTACAAATGCCCTTGATCCGTTAAGGCCCTCTTCTTCACTGCCCCAATGCCCAACCAATATCGTTCGTTTTGGATTGGGATATACTTTTTTAAGGATACGCAAAGCTTCCATCATGGTTAAGGTTCCGGTACCATTATCAGTTGCACCTGTTCCCCCATCCCATGAATCAAAATGCGCAGATAGCATTACATATTCATCCGGCTTTTCAGTTCCTTTGATTTCAGCAATGGTATTAAAAGTAGGAACCGTTCCCAACTCCTTAGATTCACACTGAATCCGGATAATCGGGTTATCGCCGGATTCTACCAATCGATATAGTAGCGTATAGTCTTCCAACGCAATATCCACCGTTGGAATTTTTTGGGTATAGGCTGCAAAAATTTTATCCACCCCAAAACCTGCTGACCAGTTAGAAGATACAATACCCAATGCGCCTGCTTTTTCAAGGGCTACGGGTAAAGCATGACTATTATATCCGGTTTTCTTTAACCTCGCTGCCCATGCGGTGGTTTGGGCAGTGCGGTCTTTTTTCATCTTATCAATAGACTCTTTCAATCCAAATTCCTGCCAGTTATCATCGGGTCGGCCAGTAGGCTGACACATAGAAATCATCACAAATTTTCCCTTTACATTGGGAAGCCATTGTTGGAATGCTGCCGAATCTGCCAGATCTGGAATAATGATTAATCCTGCGGTTACTCCTTTTGCTTTGGTGGCAGGACTCCAGGCCAATTGCGTACCTTCGAGTGTATGAATTCGTGGAGACAGCATATCAATATGGGTTACGCCCCTGTCCCATCCTTTCCATTCACCCCACTGCTCATTCCTTGCACTGATATTCCATCCGGTATATTTAGATACAGCCCAGTCATTGGCTTTTTTCATCAGCGGTGTACCTACTAAGCGAGGCCCTATCTGATCGAACAATTCATGCGCCAATTGTTTTAACTGGGAATTATCGGTTTCTTCTTTTACGATAGCATCAATAACAGATTGCGCTGAAACTGATGTAGCAGTCAAAAAACCAATGATGACAAATACTGCCGTAACACTAACGGCCTTGCGGTGCAGGTAGTTGGGGATATTTTTCATGGATTGAATCTATAAAAAAAATGGCATAATCCCTATACTCTTAAAAAATATGCAATAGAACTTAAAAAAAGAAGCCCTCAATAAAGATTGAGGGCTTTTCAACTAACTACCATTTATATAGAGCCTAACATGGTACTTATATAGATTTCTTACTATTTCAATAGGATAAAATTGACAAAAGGGTGCTTAAGCAAGGTTTACC